>NZ_CANRLT010000093.1 GCF_947631555.1 uncultured Mailhella sp.
TTTTCAGTCTGCGCGACAGTATCATCCGAGGAGATTATGCAAGCTATACCAGCAGCTTTATCGAGATTGCCGATCAACGCATCCGCGATGAAGTGGAAAGCAAGTTTGCCTCCGGATTGCTCTGGCCGGATCCTCTCTTGCAGCTGAATCCGGCGTTTGCGCCAGGTGGCTCCATTGATGAACTTGTTGAGCGTGGGCTGCTTCATCCGCTGTGCGCCAAAATTTTTCGTGCAGGCAAAACGGAGCAGAATCCTGCTGGTCATCTCATGCAGCTTTACCGGCATCAGACGGAGGCCATTGAGACTGCTGGAAGCGGGGCAAACTACGTTTTGACGACCGGAACAGGTTCAGGCAAGAGCCTGGCCTACATCATTCCCATCGTTGATGCGGTTCTCAGACAGGGCACAGGAAAGGGCATCAAAGCCATTATTGTGTACCCCATGAACGCGCTTGCCAATTCGCAGGAACTGGAGCTGAGCAAATTTCTGGAAACAGGCGGCCCGTTCCCCGTCACCTTCCGCAGATATACCGGACAGGAAGGAGAAGATGCGAGACAGGAAATCCTGGATAATCCGCCGGACATTCTCCTGACCAACTATGTCATGCTGGAACTCATTCTGACCCGGCCTTACGAGCGAAAACTGGTGCAGGCCGCTTCCCATTTGCAGTTTCTTGTCTTTGACGAACTTCATACCTATCGCGGCCGGCAGGGCGCGGACGTGGGGATGCTGATCCGCCGCCTGCGCGTTTCCCTTGGAACGAACGGGCATTCGTTCCAGTGCATCGGCACCTCGGCAACTCTGGCAGGGCCCGGCACGTTTGCGGAACAGCAGCAGGAAGTGGCGAGCATAGCCTCCAAGTTGTTCGGCAGTGAGATTCAGGCAAAAAACGTCATTGTGGAAACGCTTACCGCCGAAACGGAGAGAACTCAGCTTGATTTGCCCGAATTTCAACAGGCCCTGGCCACCTGTGTTTCCGAAGATACGCCGCTTCCGGATAGCTATGACGAATTTATCCGCAACCCGCTGGTTGTCTGGATTGAAAACAATGTGGGCATAGAAGAAGGAAAAGGCGAGACAAAGGGACGCCTTGTGCGCTGCCGCCCTCGGGCGCTGGGAGGAAAACAGGGGCTTGCCAGCGCGCTTTCCCAGGTAACCGGCGTCTCCGCTGAGCAATGCGAAGCGCGGCTTAAGCAGGCGCTTCTGGCGGGATGCAATATCCGAAAACCCCAATCCGGCAAGCCTGTATTTGCGTTCAAGCTCCACCAGTTCCTGAGCAAGGGAGATACGGTTTACGCCACTCTTGAACAGGAAGAAAAGCGTTTCATAACGCTTTTTGGACAAAAATTTGCGCCCGGACGGCGTGACAATGAAGAAGCCTTGCTCTATTCCCTGTACTTCTGCCGTGAATGCGGCAAGGAATATTACAGCGTCTGTCTGGTGGAGGACCAGGAGAAGCAGGCACGGTATGTTCTTCCGCACACTGCCGCAAAAACAGAACCTTCCGAAGAAATGGAAGAGGGAATAGTCGGGTATCTTTTTGTAAGCAGTGAAAATCCGTGGCCTGAAGACGCACAGGAACAGATGGACAGGCTGCCTGAAGACTGGCTGGAAGAAAAAAATGGCACGCTCCGCCTGCGGAAGAACAGACAGAAGTACCTCCCTGTTCTCTGCCATGTCCATGTGGATGGAAGGGTGGAGAGCAGCCCGGCGCCCGGCACCGTGCCCGCATGGTTTCTCCCCGCCCCCTTTGTGTTTTGCCCGGAGTGCGGCGTTTCTTACAACCCCCGTCTTGGCGAATTTACCAAGCTGGCCACGCTGGGGACAGAAGGACGCAGCACGGCGACCACCATACTGTCCATGTCCACGGTAAATCATTTGCGGAAAGAGCCTGATTTGGAAAAAATGGCTCAAAAATTCCTGTGTTTTTCCGACAACCGGCAGGATGCCTCCCTGCAATCGGGCCACTTCAATGATTTTGTGGAAATCGGTTTCCTGCGTTCGGCGCTGTTCAATGCGCTGGAAAAGGCCGGAGATACGGGACTCGGCTTTGCCGAATTGCCGCAGAAAGTCTTTGAGGCGATGGGTTTTGGCTATCCTGATGGAGTCTTTCCCCGCGAACGCTATGCCAGCAACCCCAATGGACGTTTTATCCAGGCCAAAAATACGGACAAGGCGTTCAGGGATGTTCTTGAATACCGCATATACAGCGATTTGCGGCGGGGCTGGCGCCTGGTGTCTCCCAATCTGGAGCAGTGCGGCCTGCTGCGTATAGAATACGTCTCTCTTGACGAACTTTGCGCCGCTGATGACCTGTGGGGGCAGCACGGCCTTCTGGCAGCCGCCTCCCCGCAGACCCGGAAGGAAATCGCCGTCTTCCTCCTTGATTTCATGCGCCGTCAATTGGCCATCAAGGCGGAATGCCTTGACCTGACCCATCAGGAAAACATGGGACGCAGCAGCAGGCAGCAGCTTGTCGAACCGTGGTGTCTGGAAGAAAAGGAAAAGCTGTATCACAGTGCTGTTCTTTTCCCCCGAGCAAGGCAGACCAGAGAAGAAGGCCCCGGGGAAGACGGCAGGGATGAGGGGGGAGATGTCTTTCTTTCCCCCCGCGGTCAGTTCGGCTTGTGGCTTCGCCGCAAGCTCTCCTCCACGGGAAATGCCGTACCGAAGGAGAAGATGGGGGAAGTCATAAAGGCGCTGGTTCAGACCCTGGCCCAGGCAGGCCTGCTCGCCGAGGCGGGAAGACCGAATGCTGCGGACACGGGATACCAGCTTGATGCTGCCGTCATGACCTGGAAAGCCGGGGATGGCACGGAAGCCATCCATGATCCTTTCCGTGTGCGGCACAGCGGTGCGCGCAAGGCCCGTCCGAATCCTTTCTTTGTGAAGATGTACAAAAGCGCGGTCGGGGAGAGGATGGAGCTTTTCGCCCGGGAACATACGGCGCAGGTTCCCGCACAGAAACGGGAAGAACGGGAAGAACGTTTCCGCTCCGCCGAATTGCCCGTGCTGTATTGCTCCCCTACCATGGAACTTGGCGTGGATATTGCCCAGCTCAATGCCGTAGGTATGCGCAACGTGCCGCCGACACCTGCCAACTATGCCCAGCGCAGCGGGCGGGCCGGGCGTTCCGGGCAGCCTGCCCTCATTATCACCTATTGTGCGCAGGGCAACGCGCACGACCAGCATTTTTTCCGCTTTCCCGAACAGATGGTTTCCGGCTCCGTATCAACGCCACGGCTGGATCTGGCCAATGAAGACCTGATCCGGGCGCACATTCATGCCTTGTGGCTGACGGCATCCGGCCTGGATTTGAAAAAATCTCTGGCCGATCTCCTCGATATATCCGGTACTGCACCCTCCCTGGCGCTGCTTGACAGCGTGAAGGAGCATCTGACAGGCGAAATGGGAAAACAGGCGAGATTGACAGCTTCCGTCCAGGCCCAGAAAATTCTGGCTGGCCTTGCTCCGGAACTGGCGACCTGCGGCTGGTATTCCTCATCATGGCTGGAAGAGACCATGAATGGTCTTGCCCGCAGCTTTGAGGAAGCCTGTGACCGCTGGCGCAGCTTGTACCGTGCGGCCATACGGCAGCGTGACGCACAGAATGAAATTGTCAATGACGCCATGCGTTCCCAAAGGGAACATGAAGAAGCGAAAAAAATGCGCTCCGAGGCGGAATCCCAGCTGGAACTGCTCCGGGAAAAAGGCTCTTCCCTTCAGGCAGACTTCTATTCCTATCGCTATTTCGCCTGTGAGGGCTTCCTGCCAGGGTACAATTTCCCGCGCCTGCCCCTTTCCGCCTTCATTCCCGAGCGAAGTGCAGGCAACAGGACCAGGCAGGGCCGGGATGAATACATTTCCCGTCCCCGTTTTCTGGCTATCTCGGAATTTGGGCCGGGCAGCATCATTTATCACGAAGGTTCCAGGTACGCCATCACCAGAGTGATCATGGACGTGCAGGCCGACGGGGAACTTGCCTCCTCCCGGGCAAAGCTCTGTGAGTGCTGCGGCTATCTGGAACAGGACATGGCTATGGACAAGTGCAGGATGTGCGGGGCAAGGCTTCCTCCTGCCCTGGGCAATCTGTTCCGTATGCGCAGCGTCTCCACCCGGCAAAGAGATCGCATCAATTCGGACGAAGAGGAGCGGATGCGCTTTGGCTATCAACTCTGCACGGCCTATCGCTTTGAGGAACACGGCGGCAATACGGGGTATCGTGCCGCAACGCTGTTCAGCAAGACGGACAATCCGCTCTTTGTCCTCAAGTATGGTCATGGCGCGACGCTCTGGCGTATCAATATGGGCTGGCAGAACAGGCCAAAAACCGAAGCCCCCGGCTTTTTGCTGGATAAAGCCAGGGGAAAATGGGTAAGGCAGGGCAAGGGGGTAGGCGAAGCCGACAGAGAACTGGAGGAGCCCGCAAGCGTCACAAGCATCGAACGGGTCATTCCCTATGTGGAAGACAGAAAGAACTGTCTGGTACTGGAGCCGCGTATCCCCCTTGAGCCATCACAGATGTATTCTCTGCAATACGCTCTGAAACAGGGTATTCAGCAGGTCTTTCAACTGGAAGATTTTGAGCTGTCCACAGAAACGATGCCTGCCGGGGGAGAACCGGCAACCATCCTGTTCATTGAATCCGCCGAAGGCGGGGCAGGCGTTTTGCGCCGCCTTGTGGATGATCCGCAGGTGCTGCAGACGGTGGCGCGTCAGGCGCTGCATATCTGCCATTTCAGTGATGGCGGCGTGGATCAGGGCAAGGCTCCCCATGCCGAGGAAGAGTGCATGGCGGCCTGTTACGATTGCCTCTTGAGCTACGGCAACCAGCGTATCCATAAGGAGCTTGATCGGCACTCCATACGCAGCGTGCTGCTGGAACTTGCGCAGTCCACAGTAAAGACCGCATCGGACGGCAGGAGTCAGCGCAGCCGGGCGGAGGCGCTTGAAGCTCTGAAAAAACGCTGTGAAAGCAATCTGGAACGGGAATGGCTGGATTTTCTGTACCAGCGCAGCCTGCGTCTGCCATCACACGCGCAGTACAGGATGGAAAATTGTCATACGGTCGTGGATTTCTACTATGAAACGCAGGCGACAGCCATTTATATTGACGGCCCCGTTCACGACTTCCCGGATCGTCAGGAGCGGGATGAAGCCCAGCAGGAATGTCTGGAAAACATGGGCATTGAAGTCGTGCGTTTTGCGGACCATGAACAATGGCAGCTTCAAATAGACAGGTATCCTGACCTGTTCGGGAAAAAGGCATGAGTTACGCAACAGGTTCGCTGGTCAGGGCGCGTGGACGTGATTGGGTGGTATTGCCGCCAACGTCGCGGGAGGATGACGGCTGGCTCCGCTTAAAGCCGCTCGGCGGGACAAATGAAGAAATCATAACCCTGTTGCCGAGTTTGGAACGGGAGGCTGTCCGTCCCGCTGTTTTTGATGTCCCCGATCCCGCGAAGTGCGGGGATGCCCGTTCCTGCGCCCTGCTGCGCGATGCCGTCCGCCTGGGCTTGCGGGCCACGACGGGTCCGTTCCGCTGCTTTGGGCATATAGCGGTCGATCCCCGGCCGTATCAGTTTGTCCCGCTGCTCATGGCCATGAAACAGCCCGTGGTGCGCCTGCTCATTGCCGATGACGTAGGCATTGGCAAAACGGTGGAAGCGCTGCTCATTGCCCGTGAACTGCTGGATCGCGGCGAGATACGCCGTATGTCCGTTCTTTGTCCCCCACAGCTTGCCGAGCAGTGGCAGCACGAACTGGAAGAGAAGTTCCACATTGAGGCGCAGCTCGTTCTGCCTTCCACCATTGCCAGACTGGAACGCGGCCTTGACGCGGCCACGTCCATTTTCGAGGCATGGCCGTTTACCATTGTTTCCCTCGATTACATCAAATCCGACCGGCACAGGCAGGAATTTTTGCGTGCCTGCCCTGAAATGGTGATTGTGGACGAAGCCCATGCCTGCGCTTCAGCCTCCGGCAACCGTTCCGGCAAGCAGCGCTACGAGCTTGTGCGCAAACTGGCCGAAGACAGCAGCCGGCACATGATTTTTGTCACCGCTACCCCGCACAGCGGCAAGGAAGATGTCTTTCGCTCCCTGCTGGCTTTCCTGAATCCGGATTTCAGCGGACTTCCCGACGATCTTTCCGGCAGGGAACATGAGGAAGACAGACGCAGACTGGCCGCACATTTTGTGCAGCGCCGCAGGGGAGATATACGCGCCTATATGGACAAGGCCACACCGTTTCCCCAGCGAAAGGCACAGGAGGTCACATGGCGGGCCACGCCAAAATGGAAGGAGCTTTTTGACAGCGTTCTTGCGCTTGCCCGATCTTCTGTGCGGCAGAAGGGGACGATCTGGCAGCAGCGTATCCAGTGGTGGTCAGCTCTGGCCCTGCTTCGTGCCGTGTCTTCCAGCCCTGCCGCTGCGGCGGCAACCCTGCGCACCCGTGCTCTGGGCAATGATCTGGAACACGAGGCGCAAGACACCGAACAGCTGGATGCTCTGGGAGCAAGGGCGCTTTTTGACCTGGACAGCGGAGAGGACAGCGCCATGTCTGATGAACTGCCCGGAGCCAATGATACGGAAGACAGCGAACAGGAGGTTCCGCACGTCGAAGCGCAAGCCGGCACCGCTGTTGACGCGGCCAGGGCCGAACGGCGCAGGACCTTTGCCCGGCTGGCCGACATGGCGGAACACCTTATGGGAGAAGAGGATTCCAAGCTCAAGCAGTGTATCCCCCATATAAAAAAGCTGGTGGACGATGGCTATTCCCCCATTGTCTTCTGCCGTTTTATCCCCACCGCTGAATATGTGGCGGAAGAACTGCGCAGGAAATTGCCGCGCTGCACCGTCGATGCCGTGACCGGCCTGCTGCCGCCGGAAGAGCGTGAACTGCGCGTTTCCCAATTGACGGAGAGCGAACGGCGTATTCTGGTATGCACGGACTGCCTGAGTGAAGGCATTAACCTGCAAAACCATTTCAATGCCGTTATCCATTACGATCTTTCCTGGAATCCCACTCGCCACGAGCAGCGGGAAGGCAGGGTGGACAGGTTTGGTCAGCCCTTGCCTGAAGTGCGCGTCATCACCTGGTACGGCACAGACAACCCCATGGACGGCATGGTGCTGGACGTGCTCTTGCGCAAGCACGAATCCATCCGCAAGTCCCTGGGCATTTCCGTGCCCATTCCGGAAGACAGCGAAAAGGTCATGCAAACGCTGGTTCAGGGCCTGCTTTTGCACAACCGGGTTCAGAGTCAGACCTCACTTTTGCTGCCGGGGATGGAAGACTACCTGATGCCGGAAAAGAAACGGCTGGCGGCGGAATGGGATGTGGTGGCCAGGGAGGAAGAAAAGCGATCCCGCACACTTTTTGCGCAGCAGGGCATAAAGGTGGAGGAGGTCGCCCTCTCCCTTGGCCAGGCTGAGGAAGCGGCGGGGGGAACGCAATCGGTTCAGGATTTTGTCTGTTCAGCGCTGTCCATGCTGGGAGCTGTCCACCACACAGCGCAAAAACACGGGCAGGACGTTCACAGCTTCAATATGGAGACTCTGGTTCAGCGCCGCAATGCGGGGCTGGATTTTCCCCCGCACCTGGAAGCCGTATTTCGCCAGCCATGCGGTGAGGGTCAAACCCTCCTTTCCCGCACCCATCCTCTGGTGGAGCGGCTGGCCTCATGGTTGGCCGAAACAGCCCTGGAAACTCCTGACGCCGGCGCCGCCGGTCTTGATCCGGCCTTTTCCCCTGTCGCCCGCTGCGGCGTCATGCGCACGAGCAGCGTGCAAACACGAAGCACCCTTGTTCTGTGCCGTTTCCGCTTCCAGATCGTCAGCACAGGCAGCATGGAACATGTCAGTCTGGCGGAAGAATGCGGCTTGCTGGCCTTTGCCAACGCGCCGGGCAAGGCGCAATGGCTGGATGAGGCCGCCGCCAGAAAGCTGCTCGCCGCGCAGCCGGATCAAAACGTGAGCAGCGGGCAGGCCAGACGCTGGCTTGACGAAGTTCATGATGCCTTGCCCGAACTCATGCCGCATATACGGCACTATGCGGAAGAACGCGGGCAGGCGCTTCTGGAAGCGCACCGGCGTGTGCGCGATGCCGCAAGAACCAGAGGTGTGCGGTATGCTGTACAAGCGCAGGGAGAGCCTGACATCCTTGGTTTCTTTGTCTATCTGCCCTGTCTGGGGGCATTTGCCGGATAAGAGCGCCATTCATCCCGACCTTCACCCCGTCTTTCCCGTGAAAGGAGTTCCGGGAACAGGAGAGAGCATGAAACCATCCGTTTGTTTGAAAGCACAGCGCGCTGAGGTGGAACGCATCCTGCGGAAATACCCGATGATTTCCAATGTGCGTGTTTTTGGTTCCGTATCCAGAAACGAGGACATGGAAGGCAGCGATCTTGATCTGTATGTGGATGCCGCTCCCGGCACAACCCTGTTCCACCTGGGTGGTCTGCGGGAAGAACTTGCCGAGCTGCTTGGCGTTTCCATCGACATTGTCACTTCCGGAACGAA
>NZ_CANRLT010000094.1 GCF_947631555.1 uncultured Mailhella sp.
TACAAATCCCCATCTGTTTACAAAGTTCAGCCTAGCGGGGCTTTCTTACTTTGTCCACCTGATGGGGTGCATATCAGGCCTGGGGCTGTTTTACGGCTTGCCCTTTGAACAGGTTTACGCTACTTTCCTGGGAGGAGGAGCTATGGATGCGGTCTATGTCTGTTATCTGAGGGACGCGCTGTCCCTGTACGGCGAGGGCCTGAACTATGCGACGGCGGGTTCTTCCGGCATGGATCTGCGGGCCTGCATGGACGAAGCCTCTCTGACCGTGGTCCCCGGCCAGCGCATCTGTATCCCTTCCGGCCTCTGCATAGAGGTGGGGGCGCCGGGTGTGGCGGGCTTTCTGTATTCCCGCAGCGGACTGGGTGCGGTGAAGGGGCTGACCGTTGCTCAGGGCGTCGGCGTCATCGACGCAGACTACCGCGGGGAGCTGATGATCTGGCTGCTCAATACTTCCGGCAGCCCGGTCAGCATACGCCGCGGCGACCGGGTGGCCCAGCTTGTCTTTCAGCCCGTGTGCCGTCTGCATCCGCAGACAGTGCAAAGTCTTTCTGAAACGGAACGGGGCGGCGGAGGCTTCGGACATACCGGCCGCTCCTGATTCTGCCAGCCATCTTTCCAGCCTTTTTAAGGAATGAAGAGCCATGCTTCCCCCCCTGGAATTTGCCTGTGACCCTTCCTGGGCCATCCCCGACGAACGCCAGTGCGTCCGCCTGTGGGACAAGTACGATGTGATGCCCCATATCCGCGAACACTGCCGTGCCGTGGCCTCCGTCGCCGTGGAGATAGTACGGCGGGCGGAGCGTTCCGGTCTTGTACCCGAAGGCCGGCTGGTCAGTGAGGCTGCGGCCCTTGCCGCGGGCCTGCTGCACGACCTTGCCAAGTCGTACACTATCCGCTGCGGCGGCAGTCACGCTCAGCTCGGAGCCGCCTGGGTGCGCAATGAGACAGGGAATCCGGCGCTGGCACAGGCGGTACTCTTCCATGTGTGGTGGCCGTGGGAGAAAACCGATCTGGACGACGTGCGCGACCCGCTGCGTCTGCCCGTCATCATCGCCTACGCCGACAAGCGCGTGCGCCATGCCGAGATCGTGACACTGCGGGAACGTTTCGATGACCTCATGGTTCGCTACGGCGTCAGCGAGGAGAAGCGCAGCTCGCTTCGCAGCTGTTATGAACATGTGCAGAACGTGGAGCAGGCCCTGTTCGACAGGGTGGGAGCACTTTAATGAGAGCCAAAAAGATACTTCTGGTAGCGGGGGGCTGGTCTCCGGAGAGAGAAATTTCCTTGAAGGGAGCGGCCATCATCGGCGCTGAACTCGTCCGGCGCGGCCACGAAGTCACGCACTTCGATCTCTCGGAAGGTTTTGACCGTCTCCTTGAACTTGCGGGCAGTCATGACGCCGCCTTCCTGAATCTCCACGGCCAGCCGGGGGAAGACGGACTGATTCAGGCTCTGCTCGACCGTGCGGGCTGCCCCTATCAAGGCTCCGGCCCTGCGGGTTCGTTCCTGGCACTGAACAAGGCGGCGGCCAAGAGACTCTTTCTCCGCGAGGGCATACGCACGCCCGATTTCCGCTTTCTGCCCGTCCGTCCGGACAAGAGCTGGGAACCCGGGCTCCCGTATCCGCTCTTTGTGAAGTCCAATACCGGCGGATCGAGCATCAACCTCTTTCGCGTGGACGACCGCGCCGCACTGTGGAAGGCCCTGGACACTCTTTTCGACGCACGCCAGGAAGTGCTGGTGGAGACCATGATCCGCGGCCGCGAAGTCACCTGCGGCGTCCTTGAACTGCCTGAGGGCGAAAAGGCGCTGCCTCCGGTGCTCATCGTGCCAAAACGGGAATTTTTCGATTACCATGACAAATACGCTGAGGACGGGGCCGCCGAACTCTGTCCGGCACCGCTGTCTGAAGACGTGATTTCCCGCGTCCAGCGCATGGCACTTGCCGCGCATCGCTGTCTCGGTCTTTCAGGCTACAGCCGCACGGACTTCATTCTTGCCGAAGACGGGGAACTCTACGCGCTGGAAGTGAACACTCTGCCCGGCATGACCACGGCCAGCCTTGTCCCGAAGGAAGCGGCTGCCGCCGGACTTTGCTTCGGAGACCTGCTGGAACGGCTTCTGGACGCGGCCATACGGCGCGGAAAGTAGCGCAGCGGCCGCTTTTTTCCGGACTTCGTCTTGACAGTCTTTCTGCAGCTCTCCATAATCGCTGAATCATAGGGATCGGGCTGAAGGCGGTTCGCACTGCCTCTGCGGGAGAACGTCCTGCGGTGAGAGTACGGCACTTCGGAACCCGCCCGAAAAAGCGGCTTTGCCCCATTGTCAAGGAGTAGTCATGCTGCGTCGTCTGTGCTGTTCTCTTCTTCTTTCGGTACTTTTTTGTTCTGCTGCGCATGCTGCGGACAAGCTCATCGTGGCCAGCGATCCCACCTGGCCGCCGCTGGAATTTCTGGATGATTCCAGGCAGGTGATCGGCTACGATGTCGATATGATCAAGGCCGTAGCTCGTGAAGCCGGCATGGAGGCCGAGGTCAGAAATATTGCCTGGGACGGCATTTTTGCCGGTGTCGCCGCGGGCAAGTACGATATTGTGGCCTCCGGCGTCACCATCACCGAGGAGCGCAAGCGGGCCTTCCTGTTTACCAAGCCCTACTACGATGTGCAGCAGATCATCGTGGTGAAGAAGGGCGAGACGGTGAAGAGCTTTGAGGAGCTCAGGGGCAGAAAGGTCGGCGGGCAGATCGGCACCACCGGCATCTTCGTGGCCCGCAAGTCCGGCGTGGACATGAAGATCAGCGAATACGACGACGTCGGCCTCGCCATGCAGGATCTCATCAACGGCCGTCTGGACGCCGCCATCTGCGATTCCCCGGTGGCGCTGTACTACGCCAACAAGAAGGAAGGCTTCTCCGACCATCTGGCCATCGGCTTCCGCACGAACGCCACGGAAGCCTTCGGGTTCGTGGTCAGGAAGGGACGCCAGGATCTGGTGGATAAGCTGAACAAGGGCATCGATGCCGTGCGCGCCAAGGGCATCGAGGCAGAACTCATCAAAAAGTGGATGGGCGAGTAAGCAGTCTTTCGCTTCAACGGCAGTTCTTTGCTGCAAGGTCCTCTCTCTATGCGTGAAGACAACGAAAAAGAGCTGCCTGCCGCTCCCGAAGGCAGGATTGTCGTTCCGGCAGGAGGACTCAGGCTTCCCGCCTCTCCCAGGCCGCCCGTGATCAACGCATGGTCTCTGTCTCTGGTGGGAGCAGTGGCCGTCCTCGTCTTCCTCTGCGCCGTGTGGCCGGATCCCTATCTCGATATTCTGGCTTTTGTGCCGGGCGGGCTGCTGATCACGTTTGAAGTGACCATACTTTCCATCTGCTGTGCCGTGCCCCTTGGTCTCCTCACCGGACTGGGGAGGCTCTCCCGCAGCCGGGTCATCAACCTCATCGCCTCCACCTATGTGGAAGTGATCCGCGGCATCCCGCTTCTGGTGCAGATTTTCTACATTTACTACGCCCTCGCCATGTTCCTTCAGGTAAGCAGCCTGACCTCTGCGGTTGTGGCCATCAGCTTCTGCTACGGCGCCTACATGGGCGAGGTCTTCCGGGCCGGCATCATGGCCGTGCCCAAGGGACAGAATGAAGCCTCACGATCTCTGGGCTTCAACCGTTTCCAGACCATGATCCATGTGATTCTGCCCCAGGCGCTGCGCACCATACTGCCGCCCGTGGGCAACGAATGCATCGCCATGCTCAAGGATACCTCTCTGGTCTCCGTCATGGCCATGCCCGACCTCATGCAGCACGGGCGCAGCTTCGCCGCAAAAACCTATCTCTATTTCGAGACGTATACCGTCATCGCGCTCATTTACCTCATCATCACGCTGCTGCTTTCCAAGGCGGTCAACCTCATGGAATCCAGGCTGGACTACTATGAAAAGCGAAAATAGTTCCGCGCCCATCATCCACATCGAACATGTGTGGAAATACTTCGGCGAACTGCCTGCGCTCCAGGACGTTTCCCTTGACGTGTACGCCGGACAGCGCGTTGTCATCATCGGGCCTTCGGGTTCGGGAAAATCGACGCTTCTGCGTTCGATCAACAGGCTGGAGGAGATAGATGTCGGGCTTATCAGCGTGGATGGCATCGACATCAACGCTCCGCACAGCGACATCAACAAGATACGTCAGAATCTGGGCATGGTTTTCCAGCAGTTCAACCTTTTCCCCCACAAAACGGTGCTCCAGAACGTCACTATGGCGCCGCGCAAGCTGCGGGGCGTTCCCAGAGCCGAGGCCGAGGAACGGGCACTCATGCTTCTCGCCAAGGTGGGGATCAGCGACAAGGCCAACGTCTATCCGGCCATGCTTTCCGGCGGCCAGCAGCAGCGTGTGGCCATAGCCCGTGCCCTGGCCATGCAGCCCGAACTCATGCTCTTCGATGAGCCGACTTCCGCACTCGACCCCGAAATGGTGGGCGAGGTGCTGGATGTCATGGTTAATCTGGCGCGGGACGGCATGACCATGATCTGCGTCACCCATGAAATGGGCTTCGCCCGCACGATGGCCGACAGGGTGGTCTTCATGGACAAGGGGCAGATACTGGAACAGGGAACGCCCGCCGAAATCTTCGGCAGCCCAAGGCATCCACGCCTTCAGCAGTTCCTGAGTCAGGTACTCTGAGCGGCGAAACTAGGGAAAGGCAGCCCGCTCCGGAAGGGGCAGGCTGTTTCGCAAGCGGGCGTTTTGGCGGGAAGGCGCGTCAGCAGGACAGACCGCGAAGCGCACGGGCGACGGCTTCCATGTGCCGGGCGTCCGTACCGCAGCAGCCTCCGAAAAGGCGCAGTCCAAAGCGTTCACGCAGGGCGGACATCTCCCTTGCCAGAGCTGCGGGCGGCGAGCCATGCAGCTCCCCGGCGCCGTCAAGTTCTGCAAAGCTCAAGTCCGAGGCGTTGGCCTGGATACCGAGAAAGCGCGTCTTCACGGCTGTGGTTTGATTCCACGGGCAATCCAGAGCCGCGGCAACAATGCGGGGATGGACGCAGTTGGCCATGTAGCAGAGCGGAGGCCGGCCCGGCAGCGCATCGATGGCGGCGATGGAATCGTGAAGCGTGGTGCCGTCCATGAGCCTGCCGTCTTTCTGCAAGGTAAAGCTGATGATGAAGGGCAGTCCCGTGGCGGACAGGGCGGCGGCCATGCCCAGTGCTTCGGGCAGCGTGGGCATGAGCGCGGCCAGAAGAAAATCCGCTCCTGCCGCACGGAAGCCTTCGGCTTCCCACCGATGAAACTCGCGGGATTCCGCCTCTGAGAGGCAGCCCTGCCCGGAGTAGGCGTCGCCGCGGCAGCCGAGCAGTCCGCCCGCGAACACGGGGACACGCGCTTGTGCCAGGGCCTCACGGAGCAGCCGCAGATTGTCGCCCAGGATAGCACCGTTGTACGGGGAGAGGGCAAGGCGTTCTTGATTGCAGCGGCGTGTCGGCGTCGTAGCGAGAAAGGGCAGAGCGTAGCGTTCCGCAATGTCCAGATACTGCTTCCACAGTTCCTTGAGCGCACTTCTTCCGCGCTCCTCGTAGACCAGTCCCGCCAGGGCGACAGGCCCGTCGGCGGCAAGGCCGTATTCCCGCTTCAGGCGTTCGCCCAGCGCGCCTTCCATGAACACGGGGCCGGAAGCGAGGCAGTCGGAAAGTGTCATGGCTGGTTCACCGATTTTTGCCGGCCTGTCAGACCGCCTGAGAGTGAAAAGGCTCTTGCGGGTGCGCAAGAGCCTCTCTTGAACTGTGGGATAGCCGAACTCCATTAATACCGGTAGAGATCGCTCTTGAAGGGGCCGTCCACGGGCACGCCGATGTAGTCGGCCTGCTTCTGCGTGAGCGTGGTGAGCCTGACGCCGAGGCGTCCGAGATGGAGACGGGCGACTTCTTCATCGAGTTTCTTGGGCAGAGTGTAGACCTTGATTTCGTGTTCGCTGCGGGCGAGATCCATCTGCGCCAGCACCTGATTCGTGAAGGAATTGGACATGACGAAGCTGGCGTGGCCCGTGGCGCAGCCCAGGTTCACCAGCCGGCCTTCGGCAAGGACGATGATGGAGCGGCCGGAAGGCAGCGTCCACTTGTCCACCTGTGGCTTGATCTCCATCTTACGGCAGCCGGGATTGCCCTCGAGCCAGGACATCTGGATTTCGCTGTCGAAGTGGCCGATGTTGCAGACGATGGCCTCGTCCTTCATGCCCATCATGTGTTCCCCGGTGATGACATCGCAGTTGCCGGTGCAGGTGACGTAAATGTCGCCCATGGGCAGGGCGTCTTCCAGCGTGACGACTTCATAGCCTTCCATGGCGGCCTGAAGCGCACAGATGGGGTCGATCTCGGTGACGAGTACCCGCGCACCGAAGCCGCGCATGGAGGCGGCGCAGCCCTTGCCCACTTCGCCGTAGCCGCAGACGACCACAACCTTGCCGGCCACCATGATGTCCGTGGCGCGCTTGATACCGTCGGCCAGAGATTCACGGCAGCCGTAGAGGTTGTCGAACTTGGACTTGGTCACGGAGTCGTTGACGTTGATGGCGGGGAAGAGCAGCTTGCCGTCGCGCTCCATCTGGTACAGGCGATGCACGCCGGTGGTGGTCTCTTCGGAGACGCCGCGCACCCCTGCGGCCACGCGGTGCCAGCGCTGGGGGTCGTTCTTCAGGGACAGGGCGAGACGTTCCATGATGACGCCTTCTTCCTTGCAGGAAGGCGCATTCTGAAGGACAGAGGGATCGTTCTCGGCCTCCACGCCCTTGTGGATGAGGAGCGTGGCATCACCGCCATCGTCCACGATGAGATCCGGGCCTGAACCATCGGGCCAGGTGAGGGCCATTTCCGTGCACCACCAGTAGTCTTCAAGGCTTTCTCCCTTCCAGGCGAAGACCTTGGCCATGCCCTGCTCGACGATGGCCGCAGCGGCGTGATCCTGCGTGGAGAAGATGTTGCAGGAAGCCCAGCGCAGGTCTGCTCCCAGTGCGTGGAGGGTACGGATGAGCATGGCCGTCTGTATGGTCATGTGCAACGAGCCGCTGATCTTCATGCCCTTGAGAGGTTTGGCGTCGCTGTAGCGGCGGATCAGCTCCATGAGGCCGGGCATCTCGCGTTCGGAGAGCTGCATTTCCTTTTTGCCGAAGGCGGCCAAGGCAGGATCGGCGATTTTGTGGTCGAGAGAAAGATCGAGAGAACGAGCGGACATGAAAACTCCCTTATATTTTAAGATGTTAAAAGCTGAGTGAAGATGCGCTCCGGGTGGGAACGTCCGGCAGACGCCGGGCAAGAAGCAGATGCAGGGCGAGGCCCTTTTTCACCGGCTGGAGACGGTAGTCCGCGGCGGTGAAACCGGCCTTGTCCAGAAAACCTCTGAGCGTGTCCAGTGAGAAGCCCAGCCAGCGATCTCCGTACAGCGTGCGCATGGATTCCTGCGTGTGCTGGTCGAAGTCCGTGATGAACAGTACCCCGCCGGGCTGCAGTATGCGGGCGGTTTCTTTCAGGGCGTCCAGAGGGTGGGAAAGATGATGGAGTACCAGATTAATGCAGGCAAATCCGGCTTCGCCGTCCCGCAGAGGCAGATGTTCCAGCTCTCCGATGCGCAGGGAGAGTCCGGACATGTGGCAGTCGAAACGGCGGCGGGCCAGGTCAAGCATACGGGGTGAACCATCCACGCCGATGAGTTCGCGGCAGACCGGGCGCAGATATTCCAGCACTTCACCCGTGCCGCAGCCGAGATCCACGGCCACGCCGCAACCCTTGGGCACAGCGCTGAGAACTGCTTCCGGCAGGGAAAAGCCGCCGAGAATTTCGCGATTCATTTCGTCCCAGTCATCGGCAATCTCGTTGAAGAACTGCCGCGTTTTCAGCGTGCGGTCTTCGAGAATGCGGGCGGCCATGTCCAGATCTGCGCTGCTGGGATCCTCGCCGAGCATGAAGGGGACGATGCTGTTCAGAAACCGGCGGCCTTCGCCCTCGGACAGGGCGGAATAGAACACCCAAAGCCCGTCCCTGCGCGACTGGAGTAGTCCGGCTTCCGTGAGTATCTTGAGATGGCGCGAGATGCGCGACTGCCCCATGTGAAAGAGCAGAACCAGCTCGTTTACGGAAAGCTCGTAGTGAAAGAGCACGAGAGCCAGCCGCAGGCGTGTTTCATCCGCAAGGGCCTTGAGGTATCGAAGTGCTGCCATAGTGTACAGAAGATGAGAAATATCAAGACATGTTGATTTAATATATCAGGCTATCCGTATATAGTCAAGAGGGACGGCCGCAGGAGACAACAACTTTTATAATGATAAATGTTTGAGATTATGCTATTCTTCAAAAAAAAACGGAGGGTACCGAGATGCATTGCCGGAAATGTGGTTCTGAGGCTTTTGTTAAAAATGGGTTTGT
>NZ_CANRLT010000095.1 GCF_947631555.1 uncultured Mailhella sp.
CGTTTTCCGTGCTGATCCTCGCCGTGAACTTGAAATTTGTTCTTGGCAATGTCCATACCGATGGTGTATACTTGCGTCATGGTTCGCTCCCTTGATGTGATTTTCTCTGTATACATCGTGGCACGTTGATGCCGTTTGAGCAACTCGCTCTGAGAGGGGAGCGGGCCATCCCATCAGGTTGCGGCCAGCTCGCGGAGCAGTCGGTTGCGGAGTCAGCCGGCAGATGGGGCGACTGTGGATTGAAACATATATTCTGAATAATTTTCCCTCGCAGGCCCTTTCTCCCGCAAGTCCATGAAGAATCAGACCAAAGCCTTTGTTTATGCCGCTCTGACCATCCTCGCCTGGTCTACGGTGGCCACGGCGTTCAAGGTCGCTCTTGCAAGCCTCAGCCCCATGCAGCTCATTTATGTGAGCATGGGTACGTTTCGTGTTTCTTCTGGGAGTCTCAGCGGTGCAGAGGAAGTTTTCCGTATTTGCCGGGCTTTCCGGAAACGACTGGAAGAACGGCGTATTCCTCGGCTTCATGCTCTACTTCTACTACACGGTGCTGTTCACGGCCTACGACTTCCTGCCGACCCAGATAGCAATGCCCATAAACAATACCTGGGCGCTCATGCTGGCGCTGCTGGCTTCCCCATTCCTCAAACAGAAGCTGTCCGCCAGGGAACTGTTCTGGATGGTCTTTGCCTACTGTGGTGTCCTTATCATCGCACTCGGCGGCGGAGGTGAACTTGGTCCGCTGAACCCGATCGGTCTGGCCTGCACGTTGGGCAGTACCGTGCTCTACGCGTTGTACTGGATAGTGAACGCGAAAAGCCGCATTCCCCCGCTCCCGGGACTCGTCCTCTGTTTTTTCACCGCCTTCACGCTGGCTGCACTCACGCTCCTCGTGCGGGGAGAGGCGCTGTTCTTTCCCCTGCGCCCTCTGCTTGGCGGTGTGTACGTCGGGCTTTTCGAACTGGCCGTCCCCTTCCTGCTCTGGAGCATGGCGCTGCGCCTCGCTTCTTCGGTGGCGCATATTTCCACGCTGCCGCTTCTTGTTCCGTTTCTGGCACTGTTCTGGATCAGCATTATTATAGGTGAGCCTATTGCCTTGAGCACGCTGGCCGGGCTTTTTCTTATCGTCTCAGGTACCTTCATGCAGCAGCGCGCCGCTCGCCGTGCGAAGGAGACGGACAGCTAAAGGATGCCTGCATGAAGTTTTATTCAGAATGAGTTAAGGGATAGTATCCCAAAGAAACACATTTTTCTGGATATACATTAATGTCACAGTCTGTCGCAAACAAGACTTGCCTTCTTGATCCATGTTGCCGTTATGTCTAGTTTTCTGTATGACTTTTAGTTAGCTATATAGACAGATTCCAGTAAACCGAAAAGATGTCGAATTAAAAAGGACGGGGTTCGGATTTGCCGGTATCCCCGTCCTTTCGTTTTGGAGAGAGTATTTAGAACTTTACGTTTTCGGCGGCTTCCAGCGCCCTGGCAAAATCTTCATTGCTGTGCGCGAAGGACAGCATATTGGCTTCAAAGGCGGACGGTGCCATGAAGATGCCCTGTGCCCGCATTTGTTTGTAGAAGGACTCAAAGAGTTTCTGATCTGTCGTGCGGACGCTCTCGAAGTCCATGAGCGCGGCCTCGGTGAAGTACACGGTAAACAGCGAGGCAATGTGCGGAATCTGCACCGATACGCCCTTGGAACGGAGTATGGCTTCAAGCTCCATCACGAAGCTGTGAACCTTCGCTTCCAAAGCGGCATAGTCGGAGTGTTTGAGGATGTCCAGCGTCGCCAGTCCTGCGGCCATGGCCAGAGGGTTCCCTGACAGCGTACCCGCCTGATAAACCTCTCCTTCCGGAGCCACATGGCGCATGAGATCCGCACGGCCGCCGTAGGCTCCCACGGGCAGACCGCCGCCGATGATTTTGCCGAAGGTGGTCAGGTCGGGCAGGATGCCGAAGCGACCCTGGGCACCGGCGTAGGACAGTCGGAAGCCGGTGATGACTTCGTCGAAGACCAGAAGCGCCCCATAGCGTGTACACAGGTCGCGCAGCCCCTTGAGAAAACCGGGCTGGGGCAGGATCAGTCCCATGTTTCCGGCCACAGGCTCCACGAACACCGCAGCGATCTCTTCGGGGTGCGCCTCGAAAAGCGTGCGTACCACATCAAGGTCATTATACGGAGCGAGCAGGGTATCGGCCACGGTCGCGGCGGGAACGCCGGGAGTGCCCGGTATGGAGAACGTGGCTACACCCGATCCGGCGCTGGCGAGGAAGGCGTCCCCGTGCCCGTGATAGCCGCCGATAAATTTGATGAGCTTGTCGCGGCCGGTCACGCCGCGGGCCAGCCGCAGGGCGCTCATGGTGGCCTCTGTGCCGGAATTGACCATGCGCACCATCTCTACGGAAGGCAGTGCCGCACAGACTTCCTCGGCCAGCCGCACTTCGTCTGCACAGGGTGCGCCGTAGCTCGTCCCGCGCATGGCCGCCTTGCAGATGGCTTCGGTCACCTGGGGATGAGCGTGCCCCACAAGCATGGGACCCCACGAGCCGAGAAAGTCGATGACTTCCTCACCGTCTACGGTGGTCAGGTGAGAACCATGGCCTTCCGCGATGAAGAGGGGATCGGCGTGGACGTTACGGCATGCGCGTACCGGACTGTTCACCCCGCCGGGGATGAGTTCCTGTGCGCGGACAAAAAGCGCTTCGGAACGTTGAGTATTCATGGCAGGCTCCTGTATCGCCCTTACGGCGGCTAGGCAAAATAGGTCATGGAAATCTTTTTCAGTTCCTTCTCGCTCTCCAGAATCTCGTATTCCTTGAGAGTTGTGGTGCGGCAAAGCTCTCGGACGACTTCAAGACAGTCTTCCTCGCTCCTGCCGTGGATCATGGTGTAAAACGTGTACGGCCATTCCGCATACGCGCTCGGCCGGTAGTAGCAGTGAGAAATGTGCGGATGTTCTGCGGCCTTTCGGCCGATTTCGTCCACGTCGCCGGGAGATGCGATCCAGGCCACCATCGCGTTGCATGCCCAGCCAGTACGCTGATGCTTGATGCTTGCCCCGAAGCGTCGTATGGCCCCGCAGTCCTGAAGGCGTTTCAGGAGAGTCAGAACTTCCGTTTCCGTAAGGTTTGCGGCAGCGGCTATGTCCGCGTAGGGCGTGAGCGTATCCGGCAGATCTTTCTGAACAATGCGCAGGACGGCCCGTTCTTTTTCTGTAAATTCCATACTCTTCCTCTTCTGAAACAACTGTTGGCAGCAAGTATAGTCGTTGCCTGTCTCCTGCGCAAGAGAGCGTACGCGGGAAAACTTTTCTAATGCTCAGTGGTGTGTTTCGATACTGTGCATTGGCTCACCGCTACGGAATTTACTGCCAAAAGAGGGACAGCTTGGAAGCATGTATCAGCATTTCCGAAGAACTGCCGTTCCTCTGAGAAGACAGAGCAGAGCGCCGGAATCTCGCAGAAAAGGTCTTTTGCCTGTTTGAAGCAGCAGTGAAGCATGGCAACATGATCGCGAAACAGAGTGGCTCAGGTATTGCCGCAGGTCGGATTGGTGTCCGTTTTTGGGGCTTCATGCTTGTAGTTAATCGTTTAGCGTAACTGTAGTGTAGCTGGTGAGAGCCTTAGCGCAGCACGGGGACGCTCATCGGTCAAGCCGGTGGTACTCCCATGCATGTTTACGGTTCAACAGCTATTTTTTCAACAGTGCGGCCTGCCTTGGAGTAACCCCCAAAGCCTTAGCTGTGGCGGACGGCCCCCTGCCGAGCGTATCGAAACCGGCATTGAGCAGACGGCGGATTTCAGCGGTGCGCACACTGGTATTGGGAGCGCCGAGGATCACGGCGATGAGCGTATGCCCCCTGCGCCGGGCCGAGGCGATGATATTGTATCCTGCGGCGGTCACCCAGCCGGTCTTGAGGCCAAGAATGCCGGGGTAGGAACGCACGAGAGGGTTGTGGTTCGGCTCCGTTCGGCCGTGGTGGGTGACAGAGGGGGCGAGGTGGTAGCGCCGGGCGCGGGGATAGACAGTCTGATAACTGCGGGCCAGTCTGAGCATGTCCCGGGCGGTTGTGTATTGGTTTCGATCCGGAAGGCCGTGGACGTTGACAAAGCGGCTGTTTTTCATGCCCAGACGCCTGGCTAGTGCGTTCATCTGCTTGACGAACGCGCCCGTGGATCCGGCAACATGCTCGGCCACGGCGACGCTGGCATCGTTGCCCGAGGCCACGGCCATGCCGTAGAAGAGCTTATCCAGTGTAACGCGATCGCCTGCCCGAAGGCCCATGCGGGAACCGCCCGTACCCGCAGCGTTCCGGCTGACCCTGACCACGTTGGAGTAGTCCGTTTTTCTGGCACTGATGGAGTTATAGGCCACATACAGGGACAAAACCTTGGTCAGGGAAGCGGGTTGGATACGTTGGTCGGGGTGCTGTTCGTACAGGATGCGGCCCGTGGTCACGTCCATGAGAATGGCGCTTTTGACATTGAGGGGCGCGGCCTGAGCGAAGCCAGGAGCGAGGCAGAAGGCGAGGAGCAGGGCAAAGACGCGGAGGAAGGCGAGGCTGCTGGGCATGGTTTTTCCTGGGACAGGGGGGAAGAGGGAAGACCGTGACGAAGGCGAAAGAAATTGTTAGACAATTTTTGCGGTGGTGGCAAGCCGGAGCGTCAGAGTGCAGCGGCACGCAGATACGCTTTCACTGTAAGATATTGTAACAGGAAAAAAGATGAGTTTTGCCGCCGTGCGGGTTATAATGGAGAAAAGGTCTGGAGGAAACAGCCATGTCAGACGCCGAACACACGCAGGAAAAGCCCGTTTCTCTTCTCGTGGTCGATGACGACGCAGATATCAGCAGTCTTATCGCCGAATACCTTCGCCAGCATGGATACTGCGTCCGTACCGCTGCCGATGGCGAGTCCATGTTTGCCTGTTTTCAGGAAGAAACGCCGGATCTTGTGGTGCTGGATATCATGATGCCGGGGGAGGACGGACTCTCCCTGTGCCGCCGTCTGCGCACGGGCGAGACCGGTTCTTCTGTGCCGGTGATTTTTCTCACGGCGCTGGGGGACACTACGGATCGCGTGGTGGGGTTGGAACTGGGAGCCGATGACTATGTGGTCAAGCCCTTCCAGCCCAGGGAGCTTCTGGCCCGTATCCGTGCTGTCCTGCGCCGGGCGGGTCGCGGCACGGAAGACGGGACGGTTCGGCCGGAAAAGGCGTATCGCTTCAGCGGTTGGACGCTCGATCTTTCCGCCCGCCATCTGGTGACGCCGAACGGCGTGGTGGTGAACCTGAGCGGCGCGGAATTTCGCTTGCTCTCCATTTTTCTTGAACATCCGCAAAAGGTGCTCAGCCGTGATTTTCTTCAGGACGAATTGCAGGGGCAAGAGCTGGATCGCAGTCCCTTCGACCGCAGTCTCGATGTGCAGATCTGCCGTCTGCGCGCCCGCCTGCGTGATACGAGCCGTGGGGCAAAGGAAGAACAGCTCATTAAAACGGTGCGCGGTGATGGTTACGTCTTTGCCAGCACGGTGACGGCGGAATAGCCTATGCCGGAAACGCTGAAGATGCGCGGGAAATGGAGCCTGCCTGAAGCAGTGCGCCGCGCAGCGGCACGGCTTTCGCCCGATTCTTTGCTGTCGCGGCTCATCCTCATCTTTTCCGGTGGTTTTTTTGCCATTCTTGTGTTGACGACCATCTACGCAGGGGAGTCCAGGCATTTCTACTTCATGCGTGGACTCATGGCCGACCGTGCCCGAAGCATGGCTGAAACCGCAGTGCTCCTGGATGCATGTTCCCCGGAGATCCGTTTTGTCCTGAGGGAACAACTCAACACCAAGGGCTTCAAGGTCTACTTTTCAACGCTTCCGCCCGTTATCTCCGGTGATGTTGAGGACACTCGGGAAGCATCGGAACTGATGGAGACCATGCTGAATCGATCGCTCTCCAGGCTCTACGACGGTCCTAGGCGTCCGCACGAGCATGGAGCCAAACGGGAGATCCCGCGCCGTGCGGCGCTGATGGTGAACGAACTGAACCTGCCCAGCCCGATGGAGGCGTTTTACGAATCGGTGCGGGGTTATGTCGCGCCCCCTCCTAGAAAGAACCATTCTTCGGTGTACCGTGCAACGGCCGTCGTGCCTCTGCATGACGGCACATGGCTCATCATCGAGGACTCCTCCCCGGGCTATCCTCCCATGCCTGCCTTCCCGCTCACGGGTATCATCGCCATTGAGCTTTTCTTCGTAGGCATCAGCCTGATAGCATTTTTCCTCTGCGTCCAGCCCCTGCGCCGTCTGGCCCGTGCAGCCGACAGCTTTGGCCGCGACATTCCCGGTACGCCCCCCGTGGACGAGAGAGGCCCTACGGAGGTTCGGGAGGCAGCGCAGGCGTTCAACCGTATGCAGCGAAGCATCCGGGAATTTCTGGAAGAACGGGAACGCACGCTTGCGGCAGTTTCCCACGATTTGCGCACACCCCTCACCCGTATGCGTCTGCGTGTGGAACAGCTCGACGAGTCTCAGCGCATTCCCCTTCAGAAGGATATCGGCGAACTCCAGCAGCTCATGGATACCACCATTGACTTGGCGCGCAGCAACACGGAGCCGGAAGCGCAGGTGGACGTGGCATCGCTGCTGGAAACCCTGGTGGAAGATCGTCAGGACATGGGACTCGATATTAGTCTGGAAGAACGGCTTCAGAATAGAGATGAACTTTGTTCTATTGCCCCGCTCAAGGCTCGGCCGCAGAGTTTGAAACGCTGCCTGGCGAACCTCATGGACAACGGACTGCGTTACGGCGGGCATGTGGTTGTGGACGTAAAGGACGCGCCGGATCTGCTCACGGTGACTATCGCCGACAGCGGACCGGGCATCCCTGAAGCGGACTTGGAAAAGGTCTTTGAGCCATTCTTCCGTATTGAGCCTTCGCGTAACCGCAGCACTGGCGGTACCGGACTTGGCCTGTCCATAGCCCGGAACATGGCACGCTTGCACGGTGGCAACGTGAAACTCTCCAACCGTCCGGAAGGAGGTCTCCTAGCTGTGGCCACCTTCCGAAGGAGCTGAGGTCTCCGCTTTTTGTTTGGCGTGAAGTCTGACAGAGTAAAGAGGGGCCGGCGTTAAGATGAATACCGTACTGGTTGAACTCAGGGGTGCTATGTTTTTTGAAAAAGCACATGAATGGATCGGCGTAAAGGCAGAAAAATCCCCTGGAGGTGATATGCACCCCATCAGGTGGACAAAGTAAGAAAGCCCCGCTAGGCTGAACTTTGTAAACAGATGGGGATTTGTA
>NZ_CANRLT010000096.1 GCF_947631555.1 uncultured Mailhella sp.
GCAGCGGCGGGTTCCAGATAAAAAGTACACAGGCGCGAAAAAGCCACGGGGAACAGCCCTGTTTCCATCCGCAGCCGCTAGGCCGGGGCGCAAGGTTTGTCCCCCGAGGGAGAGGCTGCGAAAAACTTCAACAGGTTCGCCGCGTTGGCCATCACTTTCCCCCTTCCTCATCCGAAGATGGGAAATTTTAAACCGCAAAGGAACGTTTGATGAAGGGCATCATCCTCGCCGGAGGTTCCGGCACCAGACTCTACCCCATCACCAAGGGCGTGTCCAAGCAGGCGCTGGCCATCTATGACAAGCCCATGATCTACTACCCTCTTTCCACGCTCATGCTGGCGGGAATCCGGGAGGTGCTGATCATTTCCACCCCCAGAGATCTTTCCGTGTTCAAGGAAATCCTGGGAGACGGAAGCCAGCTCGGCATGAGCTTTGAATTTGCCGTGCAGCCGCGGCCGAACGGTCTTGCGGAGGCGTTCATCATCGGGGAAACGTTCATCGGCGGGGACAAGGTGGCCCTGGTGCTGGGCGACAACATCTTCTACGGCGGCGGACTGTCGGCCTTCCTCGATGAGGCGGCCTCACTGAAGGAAGGCGCCGTGGTCTTCGGCTATCCCGTCCACAACCCCTCCAGCTTCGGCGTGGTGGAATTCGACAAGGACGGAAACGTCCTGTCGCTGGAGGAAAAACCCGCCAGGCCCAAGTCCAGGTATGCTGTGCCCGGGCTTTATTTCTACGACAACAACGTGGTGGACATTGCCAGACAGGTGACTCCGTCGGCGCGGGGAGAGCTGGAAATCACCGCGGTTAACAACGAATACCTGCGCCGGGGCAAGCTGAAGGTGGTCAAGTTCTTCCGCGGCATGGCCTGGCTGGACACGGGAACAGCCGAAGGGCTTCACGATGCCGCGCAGTTTGTGAACATCATTCAGAAACGGCAGGGAATGTACATTTCCTGCATCGAGGAAATTGCCTACCGCAAAGGTTTTATAGACAGAGCGCAGCTTCTGAGGCTGGCGGAATCGCTGATCAAGACGGAATACGGTCAGTATCTTCGCGCCATAGCCACAGAGGAAGACTAGGGCATAAAAAAGGTCGGCCGCACTTTGCCCGGGGCAAGCCGCGCCGCACACAAGACAAGGAGAAAAAACATGAGTTTCGACATTGAGAACAGGCTCTTTGTATACGACGAGGAAAAATGGAAAACGCTCCTCAATAAAGACTATGAACTGGAAGCTCCGGCAGTTACCGAAGTTGATAACGGTATATTGCTGCCGCTCAGAAAATATAAAGATTATAAAAACCTGATGGTTGAGGGCGGTGTCTGTGATAGAAAATTTAAATTTGTCGCTGGCCACTACCTGGATTATCCTAATCCAAACGGCTATCTCTGCTGTTCCCGATCATATAAACCTTCTGAACCAGTTCAAGTTCGCCATGAAACTGTCATCTTCGGTGGAATATTATATGGCGGTTTCTGGCTTACGATATCGAGTAATTTAAGCAGACTTTGGTATCTTGCAGATCATCCAAAAACCCCTTATAAATTTGTTTTTCTTAAAAATACCTTTTGGGGTAATCTGACAATTAACATGTTAGAAATTGCAGGATTATCGGAAGACAAAATAGAAATCATTGAACATCCTACACAATTTGATAAAATTATTGTACCAGAACAAACATTTTACATATTTTCAAGCCACAGAGTCGGGGCAGAGAAAATATATAATTATATACGGGAGCGCGTCAAACCTGGAGCCTATAAAAAAGTCTATCTTTCACGTTCAGCCTTACCCATAGGAGGTAACAATGAAATAACTTTCAATGAACAATATTTTGAAAATTTCTACCAAAAACGCGGCTATGAAATCATTCATCCCGAACAACTTCCATTTAAAGAACAGCTTTCCATCATGGCTGGAGCGGATGAAATCATTGCCTGGGAAGGAACCTTACTGTTCCTCACACAATTTTGCAAACCAGAGACCAAAGTTGTTATTTTACGTCGTACAGTTGGACATACTCCCATAACACCCCTATTAACAACAAGTATCATTCCAAATTGTAAGATTATTGACGTGCACTTCAATTTTTTGCCTGCGACCTTAGATATGGGAGCTGAACTTGTAGGCCCCACTTCCTGCTGGAGACGATACCTGGAACACGAAGGCATCCCCCATACCTCTGATGAAGTTTCCGAAGACCTTCATATCAGGCCCATCCTCTATGACTATGTAAAGCTATGGGGGAAAATTGCAGATGCCCCAAGCTACTTTGCACGCGACACTCTTCTACCACTCAATAATTATACTTTAATTGACATTTTAGATTATGTAAACAGTATTTTTAGAGGAAATAAAATTGACAGATCTCTTTATCCTGACCGCGATGATGTCGTAAAACTTGAAAAAAGAGTTAACCGAATGCTCCATCGGCGTCTCAAAAAGCAACTTCGGAAATTAAAAGACTGGATAAAAAGTCTGCTGAAGAAGGAAAAAGAAAAATAAACGGGATACGACGCAGACCGCCGGAGGCACGCGCGGTAGCGAACTGATAGCGAAGGCGGCGTGTTTGTCCGGCTTTTGCCGGCAAACATATACGCCGCCGAAGCGGAGTGATCACGTTTTCCCCGCTCTTCTCAGCCCCGGATCCTGTCCTTCAGGATGCGGAAGGCTTCGTCCACGCCTTCGGGGTTCGTGCCTCCTGCCTGGGCCTGATCCGGGCGGCCGCCGCCGGATCCGTTGATCGCCGCAGCCGCTTCCTTGATGAGTGCGGGCGCGGTGAAGCGATCGTGCAAATCTTTGGAGACGTACAGCAGCATCTGCACCCGGCCGCCGTCCTCGGCGGTGAGGCAGGCCACACCGGAAGGCAGTTTGGAGCGCACGTCGTCCATGATCTCGCGCAGAGCCTTGACGTTCATGCTTCCGGCTTTGGCGGCGAGCAGCTTCACCCCGCCCAGCTCCTCAACGCCGGACATGAGGTCGCCGCGGCCCGCGGCCTGCGCCTTGTCCAGCTCCCGGCGCAGCGCCTTGAGTTCCTTCTGCAGGGACTCCACGCGGGCGGGAAGGTCGGAGGCGCGCACCTTGAGCGCAGCGCAGAGGGCGTTCAGCTCCCTGCGGCGCTCGTTCATGAGTTCGTAGGCCTTCCAGCCGGACACGGCCTCGATGCGGCGCACTCCGGCGGCCACGCCGCTCTCGGACACGATGACGAAACTGCCGGCCTGACCAGTGCGGGCGAGATGCGTTCCGCCGCAGAGTTCCAGCGAGCGCGGCTCTTCTCCCTCGGCGCCCATGCTGACCACTCGCACCGTGTCGCCGTACTTCTCGTTGAACAGCGCCATGGCCCCGCTCTTCACGGCCTCATCGTGGCCCATGACGCGGGTGGACACGGGGTAGTCGGCCAGAATCATGGCGTTCACCTCGCGTTCCACAGCGGCCAGTTCTTCGGGCGTCACGGCCGCGATATGGGTGAAGTCGAAGCGCAGATGCTCCGGCGTCACCGACGAACCAGCCTGGTGCACATGTGTGCCCAGCACCTTGCGCAGCGCGGCCTGCAGCAGGTGGGTGCAGGAGTGGTTGCGGGCGGCATCCAGGCGCGGACCTTCCGTGACTTCCAGCTCCACTTCCTGTTCAGCCAGGATGTCGCCCTCGAGCACCTCAATCTGCTGCACGGTGAGCGTGGGCATGGGTTTCAGCGTATCCGTCACCGCGGCCCGGCCCTGGGGCGCGAGGATGACGCCGGTGTCGCCGCTCTGCCCGCCGGAGGCGCCGTAGAACGGCGTGTGGCCGGCCACGGCGTAGCCCTTCTGCCCCGCCGTCAGCTTGTCCACGGGCAGGCAGTCCACGTCGAGCAGTGCCGCCAGCCGTGACGTGCAGCGCAGGCAGTCGTAGCCCACAAACACGGATTCCATGCCCTCTTCCAGAAGCTCCCCAAAACGCGCGGCAAGGTCCTTTTCTCCCGAACCCTTCCACGCGGCACGGGCGCGGGCGCGCTGCTCCTGCATGTGCCGTTCAAAGCCCTCCTCGTCCACGGTGAAACCGCGCTTGCGAGCCACGTCGGTGACGATGTCCAGCGGGAAGCCGTAGGTGTCGTTGAGGCGGAAGGCCACCTCGCCGGGGATGACGCGCTCTCCCCTGCCGGCAAGGCCGGCGAGTTCGCTGTCCAGCAGAGCCAGACCCTTGTCCAGCGTCGCCCGGAAGCGGTTCTCCTCCTCGAAGACCACTCGGGTGAGAAAGCCAGCGTTTTCTCGCAGTTCGGGGTAATCCTCACCCATGACTTCCACCACACGGCCCACCGTCTTGTGCAGGAAGGCCGTGTGCATGCCCATGAGCGTGCCGAAGCGCAGGGCGCGGCGAATGAGGCGGCGCAGGACGTAGCCGCGGCCCTCGTTGGAAGGCAGGATGCCGTCCGCGATCATGAAGGCGGCGGCACGGCTGTGGTCGGCGATGACACGCAGCGCGGTGTCCACGTCGTCGGTGTCCGGCGCGCTGAAATGGTAGGTCACGCCGGCGAGGGAGGCCGCGTACTGGATGATGTCCTGGAAAAGGTCGCAGTCAAAATTGGAGCGCTTGCCCTGGCACACCGCGGCCACACGCTCAAGCCCCATGCCGGTATCGATGTTGGGATGTGCGAGGGGTTCGCGTTCGCCCGGCGCCTTCTGGTCGTACTGCGTGAACACGAGATTCCAGATTTCGAGGAAGCGGTCGCAGTCGCACCTGCCGATGCCGCAGTCCGGCCCGCAGGCCATATCTTCGCCCTGGTCGATGTAGATTTCGGAACACGGCCCGCAGGGTCCGGTGTCGCCCATGGTCCAGAAATTGTCCTTTTCGCCCATGCGCGTGATGTGGCCGGCGGGCATACCAGCGATTTCCTGCCAGAGCGCAAAGGCTTCATCGTCATCCTTATACACGGTGACGTAGAGCTTGTCTTTGGGCAGACCCAGATCCTCGGTGACAAACTTCCAGGCAAAGCCGATGGCCTCGCGCTTGAAGTAGGAGGCGAAGGCGAAGTTGCCCAGCATCTCGAAGAAGGTATGGTGCCGCGCCGTGCGGCCCACGTTTTCGAGGTCGTTGTGCTTGCCGCTCACGCGCAGGCACTTCTGAGCGGTGGCCGCGCAGTTGTAGGGGCGCTTTTCCTGCCCGAGATAGAGCTTCTTGAACTGCACCATGCCGGCGTTGGTGAAGAGCAGCGAGGGGTCGTCACGGGGAACCAGCGACGATGACGCCACGATTGCATGGCCGTTCTTTGCGAAAAACTCCAGAAATTTCCTGCGTATCTCTTTTGCGGTGAGCATACCTTCTCCTCAAGAAAGGGGCACACGCCCCAAAAAGGCCGTCCGGCTCCCCGCTCAAGGCGAGGCCGGCGTGCCCGTTTTCGTTGCCCCATGGCAAATCAGGCCCCGCCCAGGGCAGGGACACGGCAACAAGGCGGAAGCCCCGCCCTTTTGCCGGACGTTTGACGGACTTTTGCGGAACCTGACCTTGTGAAATTATTCGTTTTCGTCGAAGCCGTCTTCGTCCGCCGGAACCTCTCCGGCGTCCAGTGCCGCCGGGATCATGCCGAGATGCTCCTTGACCTTGGCCTCGATCTCGTCGCGCAGGGCAAGGTTGGCGTCCAGCATATCGCGCACACGCTCGCGGCCCTGACCGAGCTTTTCGGAGCCGTAGGCGAACCAGGCACCGCTCTTGTCCACGATGCCAGCCTCCACGGCCAGGTCAAGGATTTCACCGGAGCGGGAAATGCCCGTGCCCCAGATGATGTCAAACTTGGCTTCGCGGAAGGGGGGAGCCATCTTGTTCTTCACCACCTTGACGCGGGTGAGCGAGCCGTAGGCTTCGTCCCTGTCCTTGAGCGTCTGGATGCGGCGTATGTCCATGCGCACGGAGCTGTAGAACTTCAGGGCGTTACCGCCGGTGGTGGTCTCCGGGCTGCCGTAGCCCATCTGCCCGATTTTCATGCGGATCTGGTTGATGAACACCACGCAGGTGCGGGACTTGTGGATGGAACCGGTGAGCTTGCGCATGGCGTGGCTCATGAGCCGTGCCTGTCCGCCCACCTGCGCCTCACCCATGGCCCCGTCCAGTTCGGCCTGGGGGATGAGCGCGGCCACGGAGTCGATGACCACGATGTCCACCGCGCCGGAGCGCACCAGCATGTCGGCAATGTCCAGCGCCTGCTCGCCGTGGTCGGGCTGGGACACGAGAAGTTCGTCGGTCTTGACGCCGAGACGCCCCGCATAGGACACGTCCAGCGCATGTTCCGCGTCGATGAAAGCCGCCGTGCCGCCCAGCTTCTGGCACTCTGCGATGATGTGCAGGGTGAGCGTGGTCTTGCCGGAGGATTCAGGCCCGAAGATCTCGGTCACGCGGCCGCGCGGAACGCCGCCAACGCCCAGAGCCAAATCCAGTCCGAGAGAGCCGGTCGGGATGACCGGCACATGGACGTGCGCGCCGTCGGACAGCTTCATCACCGCGCCCTGACCGTACTTGCGTTCGATGGTGCCGAGCGTTGAATTCAGCGATTCGCGGCGGGCATCTTCCGGGGTAACAAGGGGCTTTCTTGCCATGACAGGGACATCTCCTCGAAAATTTAAGTTTCCTCATCTTAGCAAAAGCCCGGCCCGGGGGCAAGAGAAACGCTTGCCATCGCGCCGCTTCCCATCTATCAAAAGGGCAGGAGCTGCGCGCGCCGGCCGGAGCGGGGAAGGAAAGGCAGAGAAAGGCATCTTGCTTTTCCTGTCGGAAAAGCGCTGAAAGGCAGCCGAACTTCCAGTTCGGCAAAGACCCCTTTCGGCCATGTCTGACGGGATCGCGCCTCGTGCAGCTTCGCTGCCCTCGGCCGCGCTCCGCGTGTCCTTTCTTCCGCTCCTCGCCGTCTCCATGCCGGCTTTCCATTATACCGCCGGAGGCGCGGCGCGTACGCCGCTGATAGCTCGCAGGCAGCGCACAATCGGGCTTCGCCCGCTCAAGCTTCCTTGCGGCAGGCGAGCGGGTAAGGGCGCGGGGTCGTCGCTCCAAACGCGCTGCCGCGCGTGCCTCCGGCGGATAAGGAAGGGAAAGGAAAGTAAACAAAGGTCTGGAGGACGCACGCGCCACGCCTCCGACGGTCAAGGATTTGCTCTCCCTTCCTCAACCTGCGGAGCAGCGAGCGGTAGCGAGCAGATAGCGAAGGCGGCGTGTT
>NZ_CANRLT010000097.1 GCF_947631555.1 uncultured Mailhella sp.
GAACGAGTTCGGCCGCGTCTGGCAGACGCTGGTGCCGCCCTCGTTGGGTGTGGCGAGGAACATGACAAGTTCGCGTTCCACGATGTCGTGGATCAGGCTTTCCTTTTTTTCTTCAAGGCTCATGGTGAACTCCTTACGCTCTTTCCTGTGCGAGCGCGGCTTTGCAGATGTTCAGGTTGCTGCGGTAGCCCTCGATGCCGGGGCCTTCCGTCTGCCCGCAGCGGGCATAGCAGGCGATGGCCTTCTCCAGGGTGTCGGCGGCTTCCTGCCAGCGCCCGGCGGAGGCCAGCGCCGTTCCGAGATTGCCCAGAGAGAAGGCTGTTTCCGGGTGATCACCCAGAACTTTCAGCCGTATGGCCAGGGCCGCCTTGTGGTGGGCTATGCCCTCGTCATAGCGGTCCATTTCCTCATAGATGCGCCCGAGGTTGTTCAGGCAGGTGGAAACCTCAAGGCTTTCCGGCCCGCGCTGCCTTTCCCAAAGCTCCTTGGCCTCGAGGTTCAGCGCTTCGGCGCGGCCGAGGTTGCGGGCCATATATTCGCCGAAGGAAAGGGCGAACAGGGAAGGCGCCAGGCGCGGGTCGTCCGCGGGCAGGCAGCGCCGCAGAAGTTCGAGCGCCCGGCGTCCGGTTCGTACGCTGTTCTCCACGTCATTGCAGGCGATTTCCACGCGGGCAAGCGCCGTCAGGGCCAGCGCCAGTGCCTGACCGGAGGCGGGTTCGAGCAGGGAAGAGGAGCGCCGGAGCTCTTCCCGCGCTTCCGTGTTCCTGTTCTGCTGAAAGAGGACGACGCCTAAGGAATAGCGCAGTTTTCCCTCGTCTTCGGGCGGAAGGGCGGGATAGCTCTTCAAGAGCCCGCGCAAGGCGTCTTCGGCCTGAGCGTCCGGCAGGGACTGGGCGGCCTGAAGGGCGGAACGAAAGTTTTCCATCAGTCCTCCATGACGTTGCGTTGGCGGAGTTCAGGCTCCCTGACGCCCATCTGTACGGCGGGTCCGGCCTCCCAGAGCCAGTTTCCCTGCACATGGCACAGCGCCTGATCCCTGAGTTCCGTGGAGACCAGAGTGCAGAGCTCTTCAATGGCGTCCACGGCCTTCATGCCCTGTTCAGGAGAATCCCACGGAGTGCGGGCAAGGGTGTTCAGCGCGGCGGCGGTCCGGCGGCCGAGCAGCGGCAGCTTTTCGCACAGATGCCCCGCCCATTTGTAGAAGGGCATGAAGCGGCGGTTCAGGAGAAACGTCATGGAGAGCGCCGCTTCGGCAAAGCGGGCGGCGGCGAGCATGGCGGCCGTGAAGTCCCCCCTCTGGAGGCAGCGGGGCAGATTGTACTGACCGGCCTGCGCCATGATCATGCAGCGGGCGGCGATCTTCTTGCGCCGCACATCTTCGGGATAGTAGGCGAGCAGTCCCTTGCGGAAGGCGGAAAATTCCCCTTCCTCATCCATGAAGACTTCGCCGTTGGTGCAGGAGCAGAGGTGATATTCCGGGATGCTCATCCATTCCCGCCAGCTTGCCGGGACGTGATCCATGCCCAGAAAACGGCGGTAGAAGCCCTTGACGGGCAAAGGGCCCACGCGCCCCATGCGCCTTTCCGGAGCCATGCGGGTGGGATGGCCCTGAAAGGAAGCGGGGAGAGCCGCCAGAGCCTGTTCGATGCGGTCGCATTCCGAACGGAGCAAGGCGTCGGGAAGCCAGAGGCAGAACGAGGGACCCCAGTCGTGATCCCGGGAAAGGCCGTCGTCTGCGCCCAGGCAGTCGGAGCCTTCGCCCACAAGACCGGCGGCGGCGTGTGCCATGACGTCAGGAATGCGCTCCCTGAGCAGAGGCAGGGAGGCTTCAAAAAAACTTCGGGAAAGGGAAAGGCCATTCATTGGCATACAGACCTCGACGGATGAAAGCACGGGCTTCCGTTTGCTGTTGCAAAAAACGTGCCACGGCAGGGCGATCTGGGAGAAAACGCCGAAACCGCGGACGGCAGACCGGGTAAGAGGTTGAACTGATACCAGATGGTGCATCATGCCAGAAAGTTTTTTGCAGGGGAAGAGGCGCCTCACTGAAAAATTTTGCGGGACAGAACGTGCTTTTCGAGAGGAGGAAAGTGCAAAAACGCAACAAAAGAAGACGAAAAAAGGCGCTGAAGTGTTTTTTTGCTCATACTTAAAATTCTTTTTTTATAGATAGTTAGGAAAAATATGTTGCAAAAGTGCACGTTTTGACGCCGCAGCGGAAGGAACGAGCCTGCGGGCAAATTCAGATAAGATGTTTTTAAATCAGGCAGATAGCTGATTTGGCATGGTTCATGCATAGGGAAAGTGAGTCAATCGGAAAAGCGTGAACTTTTCAACGTCATACATTCATACCATCGGAGGAATCGATGTCTCAGTGCTGTGCCTGCCTTTCTCCCCAGGAAGACCGCGTCATTAACAAGAAAGTGGATCGTGCCGGCCGCGAGCGCGTGTACAAGATCCTGGAACGCAACCAGTTCACCATTCCCCATGTGGACGTGGAGCGCGCCAAGTATTTCACCGAATCCATGAAGACCACGGAAGGCGAACTTCTGACCCTGCGCTGGGCCAAGGCTCTGAAGAACGTGGCTGAAAAGATCACCGTCTACATCACGCCTGACCAGCTTCTGGCCGGCCGCGTGGGGCAGCTCGGCCGCTACGGCATCCTGTATCCCGAGATCGACGGCGACTTCTACCGCGAAGTGCTGGGCGAGCTGGATCACCGCGCCAAGAGTCCCTTCCAGATTTCCGATGCGGATAAGAAGATCGTCATGGAAGAGATCGCCCCCTACTGGGAAGGCAAGACCTACCATGAACATCTGAACAAGGTCATTCCCGCCGAGATCCGTGGCGTGACCTATGATGACGAGCGCGGCCTGAAGTCCAAGTTCGTGGTGTCCGAGACTTCCTCCTACCGTTCTGCGCTCCAGTGGGTGCCGGATTACGAAAAGGTGCTCAAGCGCGGCTTCATCGATATCCAGAACGAGGCCAGGGAACGCCTTGACGCTCTGGATCTGACGAACTCCGTGGATCTGTGGGAAAAGAAGCCCTTCTACGAAGCCATGATCATCGTGTGCGACGCCATCATGATCTGGGCACGCCGTCATGCGGAACTGGCCCGCAGGCTGGCCGCTGAAGAAAAGGATCCGGTGCGCAGGGAAGAGCTGCTTGAGATCGGCAAGGTGTGCGAGCGCGTGCCTGCGTATCCCGCTACCAGCTTCCGCGAAGCCATGCAGTGCCAGTGGTTCGTGCAGATGTTCTCCCGCATCGAACAGAAGGCCAGCGCCATCATTTCCAACGGCCGCATGGATCAGTACCTGTATCCTTACTACAAGAAGGATATTGAGGAAGGCCGCATGACCCGCGTTCAGGCCCGCGAACTTCTGGAATGCATGTGGGTGGATATGGCGCAGTTCATCGACCTGTACATCAATCCCACGGGCAACGAGTTCCAGGAAGGCTATGCGCACTGGGAAGCCGTGACCATCGGCGGCCAGACTCCCGACGGCGAAGACGCGACGAACGATCTTTCCTATCTGTTCCTCGAATCCAAGCGCGAATTTCCGCTGAACTATCCCGACCTCGCCGCCCGTATCCACTCCCGCACGCCTGAGCGCTTCATGTATGAAGTGGCTCTGACCGTGAAGGACGGCTCCGGCTTCCCGAAGCTGATCAACGACGAGGAAGTGGTGTTCCTGAACACCGTGAAGGGCGTTCCGGTGAACGAGGCTCTGGACTATGCCGTTTCCGGCTGCACCGAGACCCGCCATCCGAACCGTGACACCTACACCTCCGGCTGCGTGTACATCAACTTCGCCTCCGCTTTGGAAATGGTCATGCACAACGGCCGCATGATGCACTACGGCGATGAGGTCATCGGCCTTGAAACCGGCGATCCCTGCAGCTTCAAGACCTGGGAAGAATTCTACGAAGCCTACAAGAAGCAGCACCTGAACCTGCTGCGCAAGGCCTTCCAGCAGCAGCACATCGTGGATCGTCTGCGCCCCATGCACTTTGCGGCGCCTCTGTCCTCCGTGCTGCACAACCTGTGCATGGAAAACGCCCTCGACCTGCACACCGAGAAGATCCCCGGCGGCGTTGACTTCTCCTATTTCGAATTCCTCGGCTATGCCACGGTGACCGACTCTCTGGCCGCCATCAAGAAGCTGGTCTTCGAAGAGAAGAAGCTGACGATGAAGGAAGTTCTCGACGCCATCAACGCCGATTTCGTGGGCTACGAGCCGGTCCAGAAGATGCTCATGAGCGCCCCGCGCTACGGCAACAACGATCCCTATGCGGACAGCATCGCCAAGGACATTGACCGCTTCACGCAGGTGGAAGCCGAGAGAAGCAGCCGTGACCGCGGCATCCATGTGGACGTCCGCTATGTGCCCATCACCTCTCATGTGCCCTTCGGCAACGTCATCTGCGCTACGCCCAACGGCCGCAAGGCCTGGACGGCGCTGTCCGATGGTTCCTCCGCCTCCCAGGGCGCGGACGAAAACGGACCTACCGCCGACCTGCTCTCGAACTACCACACCAAGAACTACGGCATGATCAACCGCGCTTCCCGCCTCCTGAACGTCAAGCTCTCGCCCAAGTCCGTGGCGGGTGAGGAAGGCACGCGCAAGGTTATGGACATCATCCGCACCTGGTGTGACCTGAAGCTCTGGCATCTCCAGTTCAACGTTGTGAACCGCGCCACCCTGGAAGCTGCCCAGAAGGATCCGAACAGCTATCGTAACCTCCTGGTTCGTATCGCCGGCTACAGCGCCTACTTCTGCGATCTGTCCCGCGACCTGCAGAACGATGTCATCGCCCGTACCGAACACGAAAACGTGTAAGCTCTCATCACACAGAAAGAACCGGGGAGTTCGTCTCCCCGGCACGGCGGAGAGGGGACGTTCCCCTCTCCTTTTCTCAAAGCGCGTTGGCGCACGGCAGGAAGGCCGCGTTCCAGCGCGCTTTGAAAAAGGGCAGCCCGAAGGCTGCCGCCACCGCACTGGGGAGAACAGGGACTATGCAGGACGCCAAAGTAAAAGGCATGATTTTCAATGTGCAGAAGTTCAGTGTGCACGATGGCGCGGGTATCCGCACGCTGGTATTTTTCAAGGGCTGCCCGCTGCGCTGCCGCTGGTGCAGCAATCCAGAATCTCAGCTCTTCACGCCGGAGCGGGCCTTCAATCCTTCGCGCTGCCTGACGGCAGAAGTCTGCGGACGCTGCTCAAAGGCCTGCCCCACGGGCGCCATGAGCGTTGTCGAGGGTCTGAACTTCTATGACCGCTCCAAATGCACGGGCTGCGGCGCCTGCGTGAAGGCCTGCCCCACGAGCGCACAGTCCTTCTACGGCTACGAGTCCAGCGTGGAGGACATCATCAGGAAGGTGGAAGAGGACGATGTGTTCTATGCCCGTTCCCGCGGCGGCATCACCCTTTCCGGCGGCGAGGCACTCGCCCAGCCTGAGTTTGCGCTGGCGCTTCTGCGCGAGGCCAGGCATCACCGCATCAGCACCACCATTGAAACCTGCGGCTGCTATCCCACCGAAGTGCTGGCCGAAGCCTGTACGCTGCTCGATCAGCTCATTTTCGACATCAAGACTCTGGATGAGGAAAAGCACAAGAAGTTCACGGGGCGTGACAACAGGCAGATCCTGAAGAACATCAACTATGTGTTTGAACACTTCCCGAAACTGCCCATACTCATCCGTACCCCCGTGGTTCCCGGCTTCAACGACACGGAAGAGGAGATCATGGCCATACGCCGCATGATTCCCTTCCGTCCCAACATCCAGTACGAAGCGCTCACCTATCACCGCATGGGCCAGCCCAAGTACGGGTATATCGGCCGTCCCTATCTGCTGGAAGGTGTGACGGCGGACGAGGCATTCATGAAGCGCCTCAATCAGAAACTTGCCGCGTATCAGGGATAGAGGCTCAGGACAAGCCGGCATCTCCGGCAGGGAAACAGGCTTTAAAAAGGAGCGGCTCGTGACGTTTGCTTTTCTCGGACTTGGGAATATGGGCGGTGTCCTTGCCCGCAATCTTTTGCGCGCCGGGGAGAAGGTGACGGTCTTTTCCCGCAGTGCCGGGCGGGCGGAAGCCTTTGCGGCCGAAGGCGCCGCCATCGCGCAGGAACACGGCGATCTTGCGGCCTGCGACGTGCTCTGCACCTGTCTGCCTCTGCCGCAGCATGTCAGGGACGCCGTCCTGGGCGAGGACGGCCTGTACGCGAAGCTGAAGCCCGGTTCCATCCATATCGAATTCAGCACCATCGACCCCACCGCCGCGGAAGAACTCGCGGAAGCGGCGCATACGCGGGGCCTTGCCTACCTGCAATCCACGGTGGGCAAGACGCCGCAGATGGCGGAACGCTGCGAAGAGCCGCTCTTCCTTGGAGCCGATGGGGAGGACGACCGGAAAGCGCTGGCCGGGCTGATGCCCGTTCTGGAAAAGATCGGGCGGCCGAGAGACGTGGGCACGGTGAAGGCCGCCTGCGCCGTAAAGCTCCTGAGCAATCTCATCGGCATGGCCAACCTGGTGGTTCTGGCTGAGGGTATGCGCCTGGGGGCGCTGGCCGGCATGGAGCCGCACGAACTTCTGGAGCTGCTTCAGGATACAGGCGCCCGCAGCTTTCAGATGGACGTCCGCGGCCCGTGGATGGCGGACGGCGACTATGCGCCGCGCTTCGGTGTGGAGCTGGCGGCCAAGGATCTGCGCCTCGGCTGCGCCATGGCCCGCAGCTGGGGCTATGCGCCCAAAATGATCGAACAGGCGTACGCCTGCTTCACCGAGGCCGGCGAATCCGGCCTGGGCCTGGAAGATGCCTGCGCCGTGTACAAGGTCATGAAATAGCCTTTCCCTTCCTTATCCGCCGGAGCGGGGCGTGGTGCGCCGCTGATAGCGAGCAGGCCGCGTGCAATCGGGTAAAGCGTGAAAAAGCAGAAAGGCAACGCATTTCCTGCCGGAAATGCGAAAGGCAGCCGAACTTCCAGTTCGGCGAAAGGCACCCTCCGGCCACGTCTGAC
>NZ_CANRLT010000098.1 GCF_947631555.1 uncultured Mailhella sp.
TCTCGGTACCCTCCGTTTTTTTTTGAAGGATAGCATAATCTCAAACATTTGTCATTATAAAAGTCAGTGTCTCGAAATATTTCTTTTTTGTAACATCATCTTTCTTCCTTTATGGTCTGTTCCCAAAGCATTCAGACCGAATACAGTCCCACTCTGTCTGAAAGAGCTTGCCTTATGTGGTTTCAAAGGCCGCACGTTTGACAGAATGACAGGCAGAGCGATGCGTTTTCACACGGGAGCCAGGTGTGCGCGGCAGGGCAGAAGCTCCCTGAGAGCATGAAACAAATTAAACCTCTGACGGACGGCACTTCTTCCTTTACAGAGAAAAGCAGGATAGCCGCGGTTTGTTCATCCTGAGTACAGCGGACACATATGCAAGAATACATTTTTGTCATGATTGTGCAAGTCAAATCTGACTTATACTTTTTCTTTTAAAATAAATAGGTTATGAAAAAATTTCGAAGTTTGGCTCTGAGCCATGCTGCGGGTGCCCTTTGGGCCTTCAAAAAAATTTTTACGGAAGTGAAAAATTTTAAATAGTTATTTCACAAGGTTGACGAAAGCTCTCGCTCAAAGTTCCGAAATACATCCGATGCGCCGGCGGCAAATTGAGTTATTTTTGGATTGGCTGCGGAGAGCAAGTTGTGGAATGTTCGCAGCTTATTCCGAATAACCTCGCAGGATAAAAATATTATTTGCGTGTTTGCACGATTTTTGCATATAGTAAGAAGGCGGTCATGTTCCGCCGGAAAACATTTAACCTTAGAAGGAGCGTTTGACTATCCACGCCACTGCCTCCACATTAAGTCTCATCCCCGAACGTGCGGTCCCGCCCGCTTCGGTCATTCAAGCAGTTTCAGGCGCCGCCTGAATTGTCATAGTGTTGGTCATAAACCTTAATTAATGGAGGTTCTCATGCTGGTCAAAAAACTGTTGGCTTTTGCCGCCATGTGCGCATTTATGTTCACTGCTCAGGCAAATGCCGCTGAAACCTTCCGCGTTGCCGTGGGCGATCCGGAAAACTCGGAACAGGGCGTAGCCGCCATTGCGTTCAAGAAATATGTTGAAGAAAAAAGCAACGGCAACGTTCAGATCCAGCTTTTCTTCAATGGTGCTCTGGGCGATGAAAGCGAATGCCTCCGCAATGTACAAAAAGGCGCCATGCCCTTTGCCGTCGCCGGTATCGCCAACCTGGTTCCCTTTGAAAAGAAGCTGGGCCTGCTCACCCTGCCCTACCTCTTCGACAACCTGGACGAAGTTGTGGCCGGCACCAACGGCGCAGCCGCGGAACTGCTGAACAGCTACGCCATCAAATCCGGCTTCCGTGTACTCACCTGGACGTACAGCGACTTCCGCTATATCTCCAACTCCAAGCATCCGATCAAGAATATCAACGACATCAAGGATCTCAAGTTCCGCGTGCCCCAGAGCGCCGTGCTTATCGAATCCTACAAGGCCTTCGGCGGCAGCCCCACCCCCATATCCTGGGCTGAAACCTTCACCGCCCTGCAGCAGGACGTGGTGGACGGACAGTGCTACGGCTACATCGGCTTTGAGGCCATGAAATTCCTCGAAGCCCATCAGAAGTACCTGACGGAAGTCCATTACACCTATCAGCTCCAGCCCCTGGTCATGAGCGAACGTGTGTACAGAAAGATGGCTCCCGATATGCAGAAACTGTTTGTGGACGCCGGCAAGTACGCTCAGGAGACGGTGCTCAACTATGTGAAGAATGACGGCGCCAAGGCCAAGGCCAACCTGATCAAGGCCGGTCTGGTGGTCGACGTGCTCGAAGATGAACCTGTCTGGAAAAAGGCTGCGTTCGAGAAGGTATGGCCGGCCATGGCCGACTTCGTTGGCGGCAAGGACGCCATTAACGCTTATCTGAAGGTTTGCGGCAAGCCCGCATGGAACTGACGGTATAGACGAGGGGAGCAGGGATACCTGCTCCCCTTTGTGCGTATGTGTGGGAGGAATCCCGAAATATATGGGGAGAGATAACTGTGAAAAAATTTCTCATCGCCTTTTTCGATCACTTTGAAAGCTATCTCTGTCAGTGCCTGCTTGTTTTCTTCGTCAGCGTTGTGTTCATGCAGATCATTCTGCGTTTTCTCAATATGTCGCTTTCCTGGACGGAGGAAATTGCCCGTTTTGCCTTTATCTGGTTCATTCTCTTCGGCGCCTGTTATGCCACGCGCCTTTGCGCTCTGAACCGTGTTACCGTCCAGTTCATGAAGTTTCCCAAGAAGGTTGGCGACTACTGTATGCTGGTCAGCGACTGTGTCTGGCTGGCTTTTTGCGTTATCATGGCCTGGTACGGCTACCGTGCCGTCATGGATCTTGAGGAATTTCCGTATTTCACACCTGCACTCGACTGGGATCTGGGCAAGGTCTACCTTGTCTTCCCGCTCAGCTTTGCTCTCATGGCTATCCGAATCGTGCAGGTCAACTTCATCAAGTTTGTCCTCAAGCAGGAGATCGCCGATCCCGACCAGGAATCCGTCAAGGAAAGCCAGAACGCACTGAATGCTGAAGAAAAAGCGGAAGGAGGTCAGGCATAATGGACGCTATCTCCCCACTTGCCATTGGCGGCATACTCTTTGTTATCTTCTTCCTCCTGCTTCTTTTGGGCAGTCCCATCATGGTGGCCCTCGGCATGGCTACCATGACCTGCTTCATCATCCTTGACATTGATCTCAGCCTCATGATCGAGCGCGCCTTTGCCTCGCTCACGGCCTTCCCGCTCATGGCCCTGCCGGCCTTCGTTCTTGCAGGGGCACTCATGGAGGCAGCAGGCATATCGCGAAGGCTCGTGACCATCGCCGAAAACATCATCGGTCCCATTCCGGGCGGTCTGGCGATCTCCACCGTGCTGTCCTGCGTGTTTTTCGGAGCTATTTCCGGCTCCGGCCCGGCGACCACGGCAGCCGTTGGCATGCTCATGATCCCCGCCATGACCAAGCGCGGCTATGACACGTCCTATGCGGCTGCGGCCACGGCTACGGCGGGCGGCATCGGCATCATCATCCCGCCCAGCATCCCCATGGTCATTTACGGCGTCACCGGACAGGTGAGTATCGCCAAGATGTTCATGGCCGGATTTATTCCCGGCTTCATCATCGCCGCCTCTCTCTGCCTGGTTCACTACTTCCGCTGCCGCAAGATCTCCACGCAGGGCATGACGTGGAACGCCGGCAATCTGGTTCGCTCCCTGGTTTCCGGCTTCTGGTCCATCCTCGCCCCGCTCATCATTCTCGGCGGCATCTACGCCGGGCTGTTCACGCCCACGGAAGCGGCCATCGTGGCCATCGTCTACACCATCATCATCGGCGTGTTCGTCCACCGTGAACTCAAGTTTCGCAACTTCATGAGCTGCCTCAGAACGACCTCGTGGCTCACGGGCCGAGTGCTGGTTCTGGTGTTCACCGCCACGGCCTTTGGCTATCTGCTCACCTCCTACCGCATTCCGGTGGTCATCGCCGACGCCATTCTGTCCTTTACCAACAACGTGTATCTGGTATGGTTCTTCGTCGTCATCCTGCTGCTCTTCCTGGGGATGTTCATGGAAACGCTGGCCATCATCATGCTGGTCACGCCCGTGCTTCTGCCCATCATGGTGGCTTATGGCGTCGATCCCATACACTTCGGCCTTGTCCTTATCTGCTGCTGCGGCATCGGTTTCTCCACGCCGCCGCTGGGTGAGAACATGTTCATCGCGTCCGGCATCTCCAACCGCTCGCTGGAATCCATCTCCTATCAGGCTCTACCCATGGTGTTCGCCAACCTGTTGGCTATCTCCATCCTGGTGGTCTTCCCCGGTCTGGTCATGTTCCTGCCCAATATGATGAGTTCCGCGGCCTTGTAACCTGCGTGCGTCTGACTTGCAGGCGCATTTGTCCGGCATTTTCGCCGGTTCCGAGCGATGGCAGATTTCCTGCTCCTTGCTTCGGTTCGGCGGTCATGCACCGCATAGCAACAATCGGTCTGGCGAGGCCGCTGTGTGCGGCCTGCCCCGGCAGTGAGGGTATTATGAGATTCCATTCCATTTTCTTGTCGGTCTCGGCGCTTCTGCTGTCCGCCTCGATAGCGTTTGCGGAGATTCAGCCCATGGAGCTGACCGTCACCCTGGGTGATCCCGAAAGCGCTGAAATGGGCGTGGTTGGCAATGCCTTCAAGGAATATCTTGAAAAGGCGAGCAAGGGCATCGTCCGTGTTCATCTTATCTATGCGGAAGACGGGCAGGACGAGTCCATGCAGTTCCATAAAGTGCAGATCGGCAAGCTGGACATGGCCGTGGGCGGCATTCCCAACCTTGAGCCTCTGTGCCGCAAGCTGGGGGTACTTTCTCTGCCCTACCTCTTTGAAAACGTCGAACAGGCCGAAAGGGGCACTACCGGCAAGGCTGCCGTGCTGCTCAACAGCTACGCGCTGGAATCCGGACTCCGGGTTCTTGCCTGGACGTATTCCGGCTTCCGCAACATCTCCAATTCAAGGCACCCCATTACCGAACTCAAGGATATCCGCAAACTGCGTATTCGTGTTCCCCACAGCGTCGTCATGCTGGACATCTACCACAACTTTGGCGCACTGCCCTCGTCCGTGGCCTGGGGCATGACGTACAAGGCTCTGGAGCATGACTTTGTGGACGGTCAGTGCTGCTCCTACTCCATGTTCAAGGCCATGAAGTTCATGGATGCCGGGCAGAAATACCTCACGGAGCTCCACTACTGCTATCTGCTCCAGCCGCTGGTCATCAACGAAAAATTCTTCTCCAACGTCTCGCCCGAACTTCAGAAGATGATCGTTGACGCCGGCAAGTACGCACAGCAGCAATCCCTGAAACGTCAGAACGAGATGGAAGTTCAGGCCAAGGAGCAGCTTCAGGCCGCGGGGCTTGAGATCGCCACGCTTACGGACGAACCGGCATGGCGTGCCATTGCCCTGGAAAAAGTCTGGCCTGAAGTCGCCGACGCTGTGGGCGGAAAGTCCGTCATCAATGCCTATCTGAAGGCTTGCGACCGTCCCGTCTGGGCGGCTGAAGACTAGCCTCTCGATACAAAACTGTGCTCTGCGGCGCGCCTGAGCTGTGAAAACTCCCGACACAGCCTGGGCGCGGCCGCTTTTTTTTCCAGTTTTTTGGCGCAATGATTCCACAGGTTAAACATAATAGTATCAAAAATATGAATTTTTTCATTTTTGCATAGTTCAACAATATGATTGTTTAATGATCTATACACATGTTTCATGATTCTATACGTTGCTTTCATAACACACCTTTTTGATCGGTTATAGGTTCAAAAAAAATATGATGTCTTTGGAAGCGTAGCTCTTTTCATGCAGGCCGCCCTTACTGTCAGGCGTTGACCGTGTCCGTCACGAAACGGATTTCTTCGGCGGTCATGACCAGCGACATGGGCAGGGAAAGAATTTCGCGGTGGATTTTTTTCTGCGATGGGCCAGGAGCGCTCGTTCCATTCCGCATAGGCAGGCTGCTGGTGCAGCGATTTGGGGTAATGGATAAGGGTCTGGACGCCTCTGTCTGCAAGATAGCGATTGAGAACATCCCGACCTTCCGCGTGTGCACGACAGACACATACAAGACAGCAGAAGCTCCGGTAAGAAGTTCGTCGGAACCCAGGTGAAGTTTATTCAAACCTCTTCAAATATTTTGCTACTGGTCTTTCTATGAAATGATAAGTAACTACGCCAATGAGTATGGAAACAAGCAAACTGATACATATCATCAAATATGGACTAAATGTGACTAATACTTTTAATTTCCAAAGAAAATTATCAAACAATATAAATGAAAAATTTTGCATAACATAAATACTGTATGCATATTTTCCAATAAAAGAGAAGTATTTATTGTCAAGTAATTTACTTATTACCCCCCCCCTCAATAAAAATAAAATAAATAAAATGGAAAACAATATTATAATAGTTATATATTGTTCTTTAAATCTAACAAATATTAAAACACGTACAATATAAAATGTTATTAAAATTTCACATATGCTTGCAATATAAAAATTCAACTTCATATTCTTTATATTTGTTTTTTCAAAAATCGCTGCTATGAGTATACCTGCTGATGTGCAAGCCATTGCCCCTGCCATACTTTTAGACAACATGCCGTACAATACAGTGAATGCTTCACGTCCAGGGTTGTTGATATATATAGATAGGGTTATCCAGCATAATAAAGAAATAAAGAATAATGCACCTTGATAATTTTTAAATGCTATTTTAAAAATACAAAAGAAAAATAATGACAGCCAAAACAGTGTACATACAAACCATGAAACATTTGCATTTGATAATTTTGTTGTTAATGCCGAACCATTCTTATGAATGAAGCATAAGTTAAGAAAATTTTGACCAATATCAAATTTGGCTATATCAAATACACTGCAAACAGCTATGCAAAATATCAAAAAAGCCAGACAAGGCCAGATTCTGAAGACTTTATGCTTCACAAATGCCAAAAAAGAGTCTGCTTTCAATATGCTGTAATATAAAAAGAATCCAGACATCATAAATAATGCAGAATTACAAATGCCCCCAGATGAACGAGAATTATAACATAATGTAGTAAATGGTTCTCCGTATGATGTAGCATAAGAAGCGCCAATAAAATGATAGTATACAATAATTATGACAAAAAGTATGCGTAAGAAGTCTATATTATACCATCTTGATGAGACTGTTTTCATAAGGAGTCATCCTTTGTATTGGTTTACAGGTTCAAAACAAAAAGAGCAATAATGTAGCAAGGCCCTTCAGGGCGGGGTGGGGCTCTATCGGCCTAAAGGCCAAGGTCTCAAACCATAAAGGAAGTAAGATGATGTTTTGGGAAGTTCCATGCCGTTCACGCAAGCCGCCTTACTTCCAGGCGTTCACCGTGTCCGTCACGAAACGGATTTCCTCATCAGTCATGACCGGAGACATGGGCAGGGAAAGGATTTCGCGGTGGATTTTTTCCGTAATGGGATAAGTGCGATC
>NZ_CANRLT010000099.1 GCF_947631555.1 uncultured Mailhella sp.
TCGCTTCGCTGCTCCTCCTTTCCAAACTGCAGCCGCAGAGCTGGGCTGCAGTTTGGTTTGGGCACAGCGCTCCACACGGTTTTGACACGGCCGCGTTGGCGATGAGGGGTGGGCTTGTGTACCTTCCGGCTGCTTGGCGGGCACACAGCGGCGCACAGGCTGCTGCGTTGCGCACGCGGATGAACACTGCTTCTCAGCACAGAATGCGGCGAGGCAGCGACTTGCGGACGCTCGGTTGTCCTGTTCTTTTGCATTGACGACTGCTTCTTCGTCAGTCGAGCACCTGCGAGAGCAGACAGCTGGTGCGGCGCAGACCGTTGTGCGAGGTAGACCACAGACTTTTCTCTCTGCATTGACGAGCATCTGCGTTCTAAATTTCGCATACGACACAGTGAGTCCCCTTATGATTTACAGTCAGCGCGGTTGGATTATCCAACCGCGCTGACTGTTGTGCGCTGTATCATGGGTGTTGGTGGAGCTGAGTGGAGGGCGCATCACAGATAGTTGCTGTGAATTGGGCGGCCTTTGACAACAGTTATTTTGCACTCACGCTTTTGCCTGTCATCGTATCCTGCTTTGTACTACCCTTGTATGACCTTCTCGCAGAAGAGCATGAGGACCGTCGCCACCTGCGCGCGGGTAGCCCCCGCTTTGGGCGCAAGGCGCTCACCATCTACGCCGCTGATCAGACCGGCATTCACCGCCCAGCGCATCGCTTCGACAGCGTAGCCGCTTATGTCGCCGGCATCTGTAAAACTGTCAAGACTGCCTGTTATTTCAGACGGTACAAGTCCTCGGCGCTGGGCATAGTGGTAGAGGATCGTCACCATCTGCTCGCGGGTCACACCATCATTTGGACCGAACGTGTTGTTTCCGTAACCGGATATCATGCCGGCACCCTCTGCCCATGCCACCGCGTCCGCGTAATATGCGCCGGGCGATACATCGATAAAGTCCGCACCGCCGGCCTCTGGCTCATAGGCCAGATGGTAGAGCACCTCTGCAAACATGCCGCGGCTCATGTTGATATCCGGCGAGAACTGGTTTGCTCCAGTGCCGCTGAACAGTTCCCGGGCTGCCGCGAACGTTACGGCATCCTCCGCCCAATGCACTCCCTGCACATCCGCAAAGGTCTTGCTGTTGTCCACGATCTTCAGAGCCATGCCGTCCTCGACGTTCAGCACAACGCCGTTCTCGCCAATGACGCAGTCACGCACGATTTCCTCACTGCCGTCGGGGTTTACCACTACGGCTACAGTGCCGGGGCCGAACTCGGACACAGGGATATCCATCCTGGCGGTATCGCCGGAACCCACCTTGACCGCAATCTCCGGGGCGTTGCTGCTGTCCTTCGCTGCCGGGGCCTCAATAGGCGCGGTGACAGTGCCCCCAGTGAAGGAGGCCGGTACGGAGACGGTCATCCCTGTAATGCGCCCCCGGCTGTCTGCAGCAGTGGTTCCGGTGACACCATCCGCGGTTTTGGCCGTCTTAGTGGCTGTACCATCTTTTTTTGTTTCTGTAGTGACCGTGCTCCCGTCGGGATATCTCGTGGTTTGAGTCACAGTGCCGGTGGCTTTATCAGTTTGGGTCGTTGTTCTGGAACCGTCCGGGTTGGTTGTAACAGTGGTTGTTATTCTATCATCGGAGGAACTGCCGCTGGAATGCCCGCCGCTTGGAACATCGCCGCCGGATGTGAAGTCCTTCCACATTGCATACAATTTGTAGAACCCGCTCCAGAGCAAACTTCCTGCTCTGTAATTTTGGCCAGTACCGTCTGGCTTGGTATTCCAGCCAGTGAAGTCTGCGTCTTGAGGGAGCTTGGAAAACACCTCGTCTGCGCTATACAGCCGCAAGTCTGCCGAAGAAGTGTAATAAGGATTCATGATTTCGTAACACACTCGCTGCTCTTGGTAATCCGGATGATTCTCGTTGAACTCAACGACCGTAGCAGGATCCAGCACGGTGATGTGGTCCCCACTGGTAACAGTCATGACAGAGCCGGGCGGGTAGATTCCCGGTTCCTGATCCAAAAAGCCAACAAATCTAATCTCATATTTTGTCCCATCTTTAATCCATCCGCAATATTCTGTCTCGGGAAGTATAATTTGCTCCTTCTCGCTGCTCATGGGAATGATTTGTGTCCGCATTTTGGGGCCAGACAGGATATAGTAGTATCCCTCCTGCGTCAGGTCCAGCCATCTCTCATAGAGGTGGAGCACCGTTCCGTCCGGTATCTTGTCGGAAACTGTGTCACGAGGATAGTACCACTCGCCGGTCCCGTCCGCCTTGGTGCACCAGCCCTCAAACACAGCGGAATCTTCGGAGTACGACGAAACACTTCTAATTAAGTCTTCATTTATGCTGTTCTCAACAGCGGGGTCCCCCCAACGACCGGTGTAGTGGTAGACCACCCTGTTGCGGCCCCACTGGGCATAGAGCAGAGCGTTTCCCGTCAGTTGGATGGGCTCGCCTGGGTCATGCCACTTACCTTGAGCATACCAATCATAGATCAATTCCTTTTCCCACCAGCCGAGGAAGTATTTGCCTGAAGGCGCGACAAAAGGATTTTCGATATACTGGGCCGCATCTGAGCCATCGAAATTCAGGCCGTCCTGGATCACATACGCGATCCCGTCCTTAGTCTGTGCGCCGTTCCCTATATACTGGATGTAACCGCCGTCCACAGGGACATACTGCGCGGTGAAGCGGGCGATGTTGTTTTCATCCGCCTCAGCCGCCATCGTCTCCCGGGCGGCCGCGGTTAACGGGTATTCCGTGCCTGTTTTATCGCCCCGATAGCCGACAGCAGCATGGCCCTCCTTGGAGAATGGCTCTATTTCGTCAAGATAGTACATATTTAACTCGCCGAACGACGTGATATAGCATCTGGCTGCGTTGTACTCGCCGCCTGAGCTTGTCTTGCCGCCGTCGCCGTCGATGATTGCATAATAGCCGCTGTCTTTATTGGCCGTTATGGGATAGAGGACAGAACCCTGCTCGACAGACACGAGAACGCCGGTCGGGTAGTATCTGTCATTGCCCTCCCAATAGGCCACAACTGCCCCGTCATACAGCCTGCCGGGCAGAGTCGCCTTTCCGTCGGCCAGCTCAACGATCTCCCGCGGTTTCCCACTTTCCAGCAGATGCGCCTCCCCATCCAGAATACAGCACGCTCCCGGCGGTTCTGGCTCATACTGCGCGAACAATTCGTGGCATTGGACTGCCGCCGCATAGGTATACTGCGAATACCACGTACCGGTCCCGTTTTCTTTTGTGTTCCACCCGATGAAGACAGAACCAGACGGGGAACTGACAGAAGAGCTTACAGGACCGTCCCTAGTCCTTCCCATCGCTGGTCAGTCCGTCGCCACTGACGTAAAAGATGTAATTCCCCGGGGCCTCCTCCCACTGCGCGTAAAGATCAGTGGGGGCCTCCTCGATTGTCGAATAGCACTCGCCAATGGGGCTGGATAGTTTATAAGATTTCCCTGTCCCCAAGGCCTTTGTGTTGTATGAGGTCACGACCTTGTTTTCACCGCTGATATATGGCGCAACAGTATACAGTGGCAGCCATGAATCATACAAATCTTCTGTGTCCAAAACAGTTTCCTCTGTGCCGTCATTCTTATGGAAGAAAGCATATCCATAGTCACTGCCTCTTACAGCGTGTACTGTGCTGACGGGTACCATCGTCAGGACCATCAGGACGGCAAGGTTCAGGCTGAGTATCTTTTTCCACATAATTTTTCCCTCCCGGTTTTATTTTGCCCACATCCCTCCAGCAGGGCCAGCGCGGTCCAGAAGAACGGGGCGGTGATGCACATGCTGAATCCGAAGAACGCCTGGATACAATAACACAGCGCGGCCCCGCCGAGCATAGCGGCCGCCGGGCCTGTGGGACCCTCTTTGATCCACTTTTTGGCGAGGTTTGCCAGCAGCGCGAGGTATACAGCCAGGGCAAAAACGCCCTGGTGATACAGGATATTGAGGTATTCGTTATGAGCCACGTCGATTTGCGAGATGATTTCGTGCTGGAGCCCCTCATGATAGCGGGTGAACGGCTCTAAACCGCCGTAAAGCATCGTATCAGGGCCGGTGCCCAGCAGAAAATGGTCCGGTATCCGAATCAGTGTCTCTTTCCAGATGTGAAGGCGCCCGGAGCCGAAGGCCCTGTCAAAGTTTCCGTGAAGTATCTCGTGGATTTCGTGCAGCATCCCTCCGCCGGTATCTACAGCGTAACATATAGCGATTGCCAGGGCAGCGGACGCAAAGAGCAGCCATGCCAGCCGCTTGCGCCCTTTTGCTCCAATCGGGAGTACGACTGGGAGCGAAATAATGCCTCCCACAAAAACGCCGACAAGCCCAGCCAGGACGGACATTTTCAAAAGGACTGCCAAAGACAGCGCAAGCGGGATCGCAAGGAGAAGCCGGTGCTTTCCTGGCAGCCGCAGCAAGCCGATCCACATAATTGGGATCACAATACACAGGAAGGACGCCACCAGATCGACGTTGCCGATTGTTCCGAGGTAGGCTCCGGAATACTCGATATAAGCCCCAGCATAACTGTGGCCTTCCGGATAGAGCAAAAACGGGTTTTGTCCGGCAAGCTGTATCAGGCATAAGATGCAGAACAAGGCAGTGACTGTACTGGCAATATAAAGCAAGTGCCTGGTAGGTTTCCCGAAGTACGAAACTAAAATGAAACAGAGGCCATAAATCGTGAGGGTCAGCGCCCCCTCATACCGGCTTACGCCGACGACCGTTTCAGGAAAATAGGGGGACAGAACCGCCGATACCCAAGAGATCAACACATAAGTGAGCACAAATTTCTGAGGCAAACCACTCCTTTTTAAGAATACTGCCTTGGGTCGTAATTCCCCAATCACAAACAATTCCGCAGCGAAAAGTCCCATGAGCAGGATATATCCGCCGCACAGGACAAGAAACAGATGATATTTCGCGTTTAAGATGTCCTGATAACCCCGGCTACCACAATAGAACAGGTAAACAGTCCATAGCAGGATCAGAAAAACGGTGGTTAGGGCAGAAAAAATATTTATATTCTGTTTCATTTCCTGCAAGTAATCACCTCCCAAAGACCCCGCTGGGAGAAAAATGGCCTGCAACCTGTGGGTTGTAAGCCACATTCTCTCTTGCGAAAGCTGGGGATGTATGGTAATATTTTATCATCGAAACAGACAAGAGCAGGCCAGGCCGTTCCTGAAAACGGCACCAACCTGCTCAACACCATGGCTCGTTTAGCGTGGACCACAACCCACGCTTTATGGTCCAAATTCCTCCCGGCACCACCGCTGGAAGGTCCCGTGGGCTACGCCCAGTTCTCTGGCCGCCGCCCTGCCGGAGAGTTCACCCCGGCGCCATGCGGCCAGAACATCCTCGTAGCTGCTGCCTCGTTCCTTGAACTTCCGCCCAAAGTGGACGCCCCTGGCTTTGGCGGCCGCGATCCCCTCGGCCTGCCGCTGGCGGTTGAACTCCCGCTCTGTCTGGGCCACATAGCTCAGAAGCTGGAGCACGATGTCGGCAATCAGCACTCCCGTGAGGTCCCGGTCCTGGCGGGTGTCCAGCAGCGGCATGTCCAGGACGACGATGCCGACCCGCTTTTCCTTGGTCAGCAGCCGCCACTGTTCCAAAATCTCCTCATAGTTGCGCCCAAGCCGGTCGATGCTCTTGATTACAAGGGTGTCACCGGCTTTCAGTTTTCGCACCAGCCGCTGGTAGCCGGGGCGCAGGAAGTCCTTGCCGCTCTGCTTGTCCAGGATAATGCGGCTGTCCGCCACGCCGAAGTCCCGCATAGCGGTCATCTGCCTGTCCTCATTCTGCTCCCTGGTAGAGACGCGAACATATCCGTATGTGTCCATAATGCTCCTCCTTTTTTCATTCCATTTTAGAGGAGCCACGGAGCTGTGCAATTTGAAGTTGTTTCAGAGAAGGCAAAAGCGGTTGCATCCCTCCATGGGAGACAGCCGCTGCGAGGATAACCTGCTGTGCCTTCTCATTTCTTCTGCCTCCTTTCCTGGACACAACATACCAGGTTTTGGGGAGGAAGTCTATCAGAAGATTCACTTCCCATTTCCAGCGCAGTATGCTATAATCATACTGCGAAGGGAGGGCGGCAGAGACAATGGCTGTGGGAGACAGACTGGTTCAGTTTTCTCTGGGCGATATGCTCTTTGAGTACGACGAGGAGAAAAATCGGAGGAATATTGAAAAGCACGGGATATCCTTCGTGACCGCCGCCCGCATCTTTTTCGACTATGATCGGATCGAAATGTTCGATGATGAGCATAGTCAGGAGGAGGATCGCTACAATACCATAGGGGATACCTCGGCCGGAAATTTAACTGTCATTGGCAACCTGGGCGGTTTTTCAGATGGACTGAACGACATCCTGTTTGTGGTTTATACAGAGCGTGAAACGGTTTCCAGAGAAGGAGAAACGGTGGAGGTTACGAGGCTGATCTCAGCCCGTTTGGCGACGAGTTTTGAAAGGGGACTCTATTATGGCAAGTACAGCTGATTTTCCCTATGAGGTGCGTCAGGAGCTGGCCTTTACGGAGAAAGAGCGCGAGGAGCTGGAGCGGGCCAGGACCATGCCCATCAGCTTTGATGAGGACTGCCCGGAAACTACCCCGGAGCGGGCGCTGAAATTCAAGCGGGTAAATCCCGTCCGCAAGACGGCGCAGTAACAGCCAACAGCATCAAAAAAGCATCAAAGGCAGAGAGAAAAACCAGGGGAAACTTTGCAAAGCGTTGGAACAGGCGGAAAG
>NZ_CANRLT010000100.1 GCF_947631555.1 uncultured Mailhella sp.
GCTACGAGCAGCACGGCGAGCATGGCAACGCTGACGAAGCAGCGGTAGCTGAACAGTTTGGCGTAACCCTGAGTGATCAGCACGATCATACTCTGACCGGCCATATCGATGTCAGCATCGAGGATGATGCGCCGACCCTGAGCGGCATCACTGTGGCCGGAGAAACTCAGGAAGACGGCACGGTGGTAGTGGACGATGCGAATGGTACGATTACGTTCACGCTTGATGGTGCGGCGTTTGGCGCAGACCAGGGAAATGGTGCGCAAGTCACTGTGACCGTAAACGGTGAGACATACACCTGGACCAAGAATGGTGATGATTGGACAGCGGAAGCATCCGACGGGCATGAAGGCAATCTTACATATGATAAGACCAGTGGTATCTTCACCTACACGCGGCCGGAAGGCGATGTGCAGACAGCAGCCCAGGGAGATCAAAACGACCAGCACGACAGCTATGATTTCCATGTGGAAATAAAGGATAGCGACGGCGATACCAAGAGCAGCGATGTAACGGTCAATACCGTTGCCACGCCGGAATGGATACCCGGCCCTGATCCCAACCCTGATCCCGATCCTGATCCGGATACCCCAGATACGCCGACTACGCATCTGTCCTCGGTGACGACGGACGATTCGTATGTGGCAGGCGGGACGATGGTCAACAATCCTACAGGCACTGACACTGGCAGTGCGACTGACACGGGTTCGTTTGGCGTGACACTGACGGGTGACGAGTATACGATCACCATTACGGATAAGGATGGTCACAAGTATACACTAGAGCTTGATAAGGATGGGAATCCGAAGGAAGGCCAGTTGCCTGAAGGCGGACTGACCATAACCGGCGACTACGGTAACCTGACGATCACGGACGTGAGTGGCGGCCATATCGAGTACACCTACACGCAGACGAAGAGCTACGAGCAGCACGGCGAGCATGGCAACGCTGACGAAGCAGCGGTAGCTGAACAGTTTGGCGTAACCCTGAGTGATGAGCACGATCATACGCTGACCGGCCATATCGATGTCAGCATCGAGGATGATATGCCGGTCTTTGGCCCGTTGACCCAGGAACCCGGCCAGTTTAACGATCGTGGTGCGCAGAAGTCCCTGGATTTTGTAACGGAAAACGAGACTAGCACATGGAGTGACTTTATAGGGCAAAATGCTAGCAAAGAGCAGCATTGGGGAGATGGACTAACTAAGAGCGAACATGCTGAGCTGGGAGGCAGAGTTCACTGGGGCCTCAACAATGGCTTCAAGATCATTGCCACATCGGTGACGTACAATGAAGATGGCACGGTAACTGATATAGGCAGCCAGGGTTGGCAAAAAGGTAATTCAACAGGAATTAAAAGAAATGGAGATCTTCGACTAGGAGGACAAGGAGACACATCCAATGAGACGGGAAAGAACTTATGGCTTACCAAGGATGGCTTGGGAGTAGGTGGAGAGCACGGCGTTGGCGGGCACGAGATTTCTGGTTATGGTCAGGATGCCGAAGCCGTCGTGCTGGAAGTCAATAACGGATCCGTATCCTACGGTTTCGACATTACTTTTGGCGACAGTAGTGAGGGCAAGGTTCTCATCAGTTTCTATCTGACGCCGCGTAACAATGACGATAACGACCTGGTCATGCAGGTGGTAGTCGACTTGTCCACGCCTGAGGGTAGACATTTCTTCCAGAAACTGCCCGACGGCTTCAACAAGGTCATCATTTCGCCGCTTCCTAAGGAGACGGATGTCCACACGGTAGATCATACCAGGAGCGACTATTCCTCCTTCACCATTGATCATCTCGACATAACGCGGCCCAGTTATGTACATGAAGGCCAAATTCCCATCAATCCTGGTGCTGACGGGTTGAAGGCCGGCAGTGTAAGTTGGAACTGGAACAACAGCGGTTTGGACAAGAGCACGGTGAAAGTCAACGGTGAAGAATACACCGTTACACTGTCCATTGATGGCAATATCGTTACCGCTGTTCTCTCGGGAGGTTCCGGCGACATAAACCTGAACGGCAACACCCTGTTTACCGGTACGCTGAACGAGAACGGTAGTTGGTCGATAGAGCGTTTCTATGACTTCCAGATGCGGGATGCTGATGACCACTGGACAGATCATCCTTGGTACAACGTAACGTTCTCCGCGACGGATACTGACGGCGACACGGCGACAACAACTGAACAGCTCAACTTGTTTGGCAATGAGGATCTGGATCGCTTCGACAACGTGGAGACGGGGTATTGGAATGATGCTGCTTGGAATTCCGAAGCTAAGAATGACAACGCCTCGGATTGGCTCTTCGGCGGAGCCGATGACAATGATCTGATGTTCGGCAAAGGCGGAAAGGACGTCCTGTTTGGCGATGGTTCTGAAGATGCTCTGAAGGACGTACTGGGGGATTTCTTTGACAACAAGCACGTTGTTGAGTTCTATGTAAACAAGAATGTGGCGGGAGAAGAGGCAGGTGATAACGGAAAGCTAGTTGAAGAGTTGTATAAGGCTGTGGGTGAGGCTTTTAAGAACAATACTGACAGCAAATTGGAGTCACTGCTTACAGCTATTGACAAACAGGAGGGCGGCGACGATGCACTGTACGGCGGTGTGGGAGATGATATCCTCTTCGCCGGTGCAGGCAACGATTATCTCAATGGCGGGCCAGGTAAGGAGGTAAAAGGTTATACTGATCATGACATCCTCTTCGGCGGTGCCGGCAATGATATCATCCTGTACGATAAGGATGATCTGATTCATGGTGGAGCCGATGTCGATATTCTGCTGGCTAACAAAGGCGATACAGGTTTACTGAACAACGGCAGCAGCAACATCAAAGACGTGGAGGTCGTGCTCAGGGCAACTGATACCGATGTGAAAAATCTTGGTATCACCAGCAGTGATGCTCTGAATGACTACGGCATCACAATGGATGGCAACGACCTCACTCTGTCCTCTGACTGGTCAGACGAAGACATTGACGGGATTTATGAAGCCGATCTTAACGGGCATCATCTCCAATTAGAGATGAAAGGTATGACTCAGGATGGAGATCATCACTGGTCCCTACAGGCTAATGCAGAGAACGCGGCAGACACGATTTCCTCCTCCCCGGACTCGTCTCTGAAGTTCGTTGCGGACGTGTCTTCGCTGAAAGACTCCCAGGACGATGATCCGCTGTCCGTCGATGACGGCCTGAACGGCAGCACAGGCAGTGACACGCTCTTTGCCGATTCCGGCAATGATGACCTGAGCGGCAGTGACGCCCTCTCCGCCGGTGACGAACTCATCCAGTATGATCCCACCGACTACGCCGTGTTCGGCGGCGATAACGGCATCGCCGTGCTGTTGAGCAACGACACGGACGCCGACAGCCTGGACGACCTCCTGAAGGCCCCGCTTGGCGGTGACAAGCCTCATGTGCAGGACGTGGAACTCTTCCTCAAGGGCGAAGGCGTGGAAGACCTGACCCGCATGAGCGACCTTCAGCAGCACGGCATCACCGTGGACGAAGAGAGCAAAACCGTCACGTTGGGCGAAGGCTGGAAAAAGGCCGAGGACGGCAGCGGTTATGTCAATGAGGACAACAACTGGACGCTGGAAACCAGCAATGTGACCGTGCAGGGTGTGGATGAGGCCGCGCAGCAGGCGGCCAACGAGATCCAGCTTACGCAGCAGGGCTAACCCTTAACCTCCGGCCGGGGCGGTCATCACGCTCCGGCCTTTTTTGTGCCCGCCGTCCGATATTCCGGGCGGCGGGGCGTGAGAGTTTTCATGCGTATTCTCATCATCAACAGCAATTTTCCGGGCCGCCTGGGAGCGCTGGCCCATTATCTGACCGCTTCCGGGCACGAGGTACTGTTTGCCGCCAGGTACGGCAGACGGGAGGCTTCTCTGCCCGGAGTACAGCGCCTTGTCCTGAAGATACGCGATGTGGCCGTGGGCGAGGAGCGCGGCATGGTGCAGCTCTGGAAGCGGACGCTCCATGTGGGAGAGCAGGCACTTGCCCCCCTGCGCCTGCTGGCCAGGGAATTTCGCCCGGATATGGTGCTCTCCACCCACGCGGAAGGTATCGCGTTCTTTGCGCGCGCCCTGCTTCCCGAAGCCTTCCATGTGTTTTATCCGGTCGCTGATGTGCCCTGGGCCGAAGCGGGCGCCATGCGGGATATGCGTTCTCTGCGGGTATTGCAGGGCGATTGCTGCATCGCATTCACGCGAGCCGATGTGCGCAGTCTGCCGGACGTGCTCCAGAGCAGAATCCGGCTGGCAACGCCCTGGGTGGAGACGGGACTGCTTGACCCCGCGCAGGCAAAGGTCTTTCTGCCGGATGGCCGCACGGCTGCCCCGGAACTCATTTCTGTGGACATGAAAGGACTGGACGCAACAGGCATTCGCGCCGTGCGCCGGCTGGTGGTTGACCTTCTGACGCTTCGCCCGCGCTGTCATGCGGTGCTGGAATACGGACAGAACCATGCGGGCACGCTGTGGCTGCGGCGTCTGCCCGAGGAGGTGCGCAGCCGCCTGCACGCGGCGGAGTTTCTGCCCGCTGCCGCACGGCGGGATCTCTTCTGCACCTCCGCGCTGCACCTCTGTCCGAATGAAAGGGACGGGCTTTTTCCCGGCAGGCTGGAAGCCATGAGCTGCGGTGCACTCCTGATGTCGCCGCTGACAGAGGAAGCGTTTTTGAAGCCGGGCATCAATATGCTGCCGCTTCCGCAGGACAGCCGCAGAAAGCAGCTTGCCGCCGTGCTTCATGCGCTGGATCATGCCCATAGCCATGCGCCGTTGCGCACCCGCGCCCGGCAGGATGTGCTGACTGTTTACGCCCCGGAGCTTGTCCTGCCCGCCCATACGGCCATGCTTATGGAAGCGTATGCGGCGCACAGGGCAGGGAAGACCTCATCTTGCGGATAAATGAGAAGGGCAGGGATAAACTCCCTGCCCTTCATGCAGCCGAACAACGGCGATGACGGAGGAAGGTCTCTTCCACCGCTACATCAGCAACTTGCCACTGGCAATCCAAGCTGGCTCATGAAGGCATTCAGGGATTCTGCCCTGGCCGCATCCAGCGTGAGCCTGCGCAGGGCGTCTATATCGGACGAGTTTTCAATATAATCCAGCACAGACGAAGGTAGGCTGCCAAAGCGCATCTCCAGCAAATCACGCAGGGCTATTCCTAAACCACGACTTTCACCCCTTTGGATGTATTCATTCTTCCACTGTGCGGCGCGTTCTTCCAACATGGCGTCCACCTCCCGCAAATCTTGAAATTCGGGAATCTCTTCCGTTATCCCTGAACGTTTCAGGACGATCCGTCCCAGCCATACCGTAAACGCTCGGCGCAAGTCCAGATACTCCGGAGCCTGAAGATGCTGTGCCAGCTCTTTCACGACCTCGCGAACCTGCTCCAGATTCTTTGCCTGTTCCAGTCTCACAAGCATCGAGGCCGGCCCGCTGCCTGCCTCAAGTTTGTCCTCAGGCACACTGCTTTCATCCAGCAGAAAATGTCGGTGGCTGGGGCAGTAGGCTTTTAGTCCTCCCGGCATAGGGGCGAAGAGTTCCTCCACCTCACGCGGAGCCTTCCACGGTCTGCTCCCATTATAAATAACAATGGGAAACACTGGTGGCAAACCCTCGTTTTCCTTTATCCTGCCTGTTTTGACCAGGTCAAGCAGGAGCAGCGAGGTATAGGAGAGTATCCGCAGGGCCATCCAGTGATCGGGTGTACTCTGGAACTCCAGGAGCAGCACTACATAACACCAAGCACCATTCTTCCACCCTACGCGCCAGACGATGTCGTCATGACGTTCCCGAAGGTCGTCCGTCACATAGCTGCTTGCACAGCGCTCCAGCGTCGAAAAGTCCAGTTCGTCGATGAAATCCGCCGAAATGAGCTCACGAAGCAGGGACTCCACCATCACGGGATTGCTGAAAAGCTGTTTATAGGCCGGGTCGTGCGGCAGTCGTTCGTGTTCCATAGATTTATCTTAGCGAAGGAACACCGGCAAGGCAAGCGCTCTGTTCTTCAGAGCTTCTTTTGTTTTTGCACAGGAGGAGCGTCCGCAGTTTTAGATAAAAATTTCTGGATAAGATATGCGGGAATGATGATTTCCGCATTTTTGAGCAGCAGGCTCAGTTCTTTTGGACTGTAGCCTTTTTTGAAGGCTTTCCTGAAATCGTTCTCCAGAAATTCAGCCGCTTCCGGTCTGGTTTTTCCGTTTTCCCGCTCTGGTAAATCCTGAAGCAGTTTCCTGGCTTTTCTAAGTTGTTCAGGACGTATTTTTGTTTTGCTCGCCATGTGTTTTGTCTCCTTTGGGAAGATTATAGCGAATCTACAGTAAAGATATATTTTTTCATAGTTCTACCATTGCACGGGGAGGGTTCTTCGTGGCAGGATGGAAGTTGTGCTACACACAACTCCCATCCTGCCAAAGGGCTGACGCCCTCTGGACTCC
>NZ_CANRLT010000101.1 GCF_947631555.1 uncultured Mailhella sp.
ATTGGAGCCAGACCAACCCGCCCTATGAGGTGGACTTCCTGATCCAGCGGGAGAATGACATCTTCCCGGTGGAGGTCAAGTCCGAGGCCAATACCGCCAGCCGCAGTCTGCGAAAGTTCAAGGAGCTGTTCCCGGAGGAAGTCAAGCTGCGCATCAGGTTCTCCTTAGACAACCTGAAGTTGGACGGCGATGTGCTGAATATCCCGCTGTTCATGGCGGACCAGGCGGACAGATTGATCGGGGCGGCAGTAACTCATAAAGGAGGGGAGAGCTAAATGGAACAAGATAATGAAGGATAACTGAGCGGTCCAGTTGTTGAATTGCACGCGACTGTTAGCGCATCAAGAAAAGCGATTGAGAATCGGGAAAGGATGAAGAAAGAATCAGGAAGGAAAGATAACTGCGGCCGCTGCGCCGAGTTAGAAGGTTCTAAAAAGACACCTTGCTACATACACTAACTGTATAATTGGTTAGGGGTATGCATATGATGTCCTATTGTATCTATGGCGTTAATCCTGTTAAGATAGATTCCAAAACTAATATCTTTGAGCTTTTTTTGATCAACAAAGCTATTGTATGGATGACATATATACCAAGTGAGTTTGGGTTAACAGAAACACGTTTAATCAGTATCTATGAAAGTCAATATGATAGATATGAATTAAGAAGGAGATATAAAATCATGCCAGAGATAGAGAATAATATTGAGATAATCCAATCGGAAATTGAGGATGATTATTCAGATGATTCACTCTTTAATATTTCTTCGTGGGGGGCAGATCTTTCTTTCCGAGAGCTCATTTCAATGTATGAAGATAATGAGCTTGTTAAGCCTGAACTTCAAAGAAAATATGTATGGGACAGAACAGAAGCAAGCCGATTCATAGAATCCATTTTACTTGGGTTACCGGTACCAAGTATCTTTTTGGCTCAAGCAGGCAGTCAAAAATTGATAGTTGATGGTTACCAACGAATTATGACTGTTTACGATTATGTAAAGCGGGGATTATTTTCCTCTGATAAGAAAGTTTTCAGATTATCTAACTCTGAAAAGATAAATGTACGCTGGCGAAATAAGGCGTTCTCCGAACTTTCAACCGATGACCAGCGAAAGATACGAAGCACAACTATTCATGCTATTATTTTTGAGCAAAAGAAACCTGAGGATGATGACACAAGTTTATATCAGATTTTTGAGCGGATTAATACGAGTGGCCGGTCCTTGACTGCTCAAGAAATTCGGAATTGTGTCTACCAGGGGTCGTTCAACAACTTTTTGTTTGCACTAAATGAGAATAGAGCGTGGCGTTCACTATTTGGCGTTGAGCAGCCAGATAACAGAATGCGAGATATTGAGTATATTTTGCGTTTCTTTACTTTGAAGTCAGATTTTGTTTTAAAGAATGAAAGTGCAAAGATTTCATTAAAAAAGGCGCTAAATGATTATATGCAACGGCATAGAAATGATACCGTTGAAGCACTTGAAAATGAACGACATGATTTCGAAACAATAACGGAGCAAATACTTGCTTTGTTTGGGCCTAACGCTTTTAGAAACTATTCGAATGGGAAATACTCGAGGAAATTCCACCCAGCTATTTTTGATGCCGTAATGATATCTGCACTCTTTTGTCAAAAAACCAGGGGACAGTTAACTCTAGCCAGTGAAAACTGCCATATTACCTTACTAGAGAATTCTGATTTCAAAACTGCCATCAGTGAGCGTACTACAGATATAGAGAATATAAAGAAAAGAATTGGCTTGGCAAGTTCGATTCTATTTGGGGTTTCCATCGATGAAACATGAATTACAAGATATGATCGATGAGTGCTTCAACGAAATTAGTGACATAGGAACGCGGATTGCATCGCTTCCGCCTCTCGATAGAGAAGTTAAGTATTTGACATATTACGCACTCATCAAAGCATCTGGTACAGCAGAGTTTGTGTATCGGTCAATTGTTGCTGACTATTTTTCACAGCTTGGTAGTTCCAGAATTGATACATACCTAGAATCAACGATTCGGAAAGGATCTATGAGCGCGAAATATGAGAAGATGAAAGAGTTGCTGGGCAAGTTTGACGATCAATGGAGCAGCGAGTTTCAAGCAAGGCTCAATGAGCGGGAGGACAAAAACAGACTTATAACATCTTCAAATTCTTTGGTGACAAATAGGCATTGCTTCGCCCATGGCGATCCTCCATCAGCGACATTTTATGATATTAGTCAATACTATTCTGACGTTGTTGAATTAATTGGTATTTTTGATTCCGTTGTGTGTTGATATTTTCGCACTGTTATCAGCTTTGATGAGGATTGCCCGGAAATAGCGCCTGAACGGGCGCTGAAATACAGACGAGTGAATCCAGTTCAGAAAGCGGCACAGTAGCGACATGCGGTGAGCTCCCATTGTTACTTGGGAGGATGCCGAAGGATATTTTAATAACCATCCCCAGGACCGTGTTGGTTCCGGGGATGGTTTGCTATATTGCCAGCAGCTTATAAAGGAGTTGCTAGACACCTATACGACTAGCGCAGCTATGTACTGAATCTGTGTTTGGTGCCCCACCGCATTCCTGTCGTTCCTCCTGAATTTCACAGTTCGTATGGGACAGATGTTTTTGACCATCTGGCCGCCGACGGAGCCGGCCTGACGGCTGGTCAGGTCGCCGTTGTAACCCTGCTTCAGGCTGACGCCCACCTCGGAGGCGGCTTCCATCTTGAAGCGGTTCATAGCCTCGCGGGCGTTGGGGTTCACGAGCTGATTGGAATTCTTCGCCATTGTGATTCAAACTCCTTTCCTTCGCATTGGGCAAATCAGCAGGTTCGGCTGTCCAAAACGGCAGACTGCCGTCTCGCAATGCCGCCCTATCAACTTGTCCGGCATTATGTTTTGCATTTCTCCGCCTGATATGACAGCCAAATTTTTGCTGTACCTTGAATGAGCAGGCGGCGGAGCAGGATATTTTCCAAAAGAAGAAAACGGAATCTCCCGGATCTGTGTAAAATGGAGCTACACAAATCCGGGAGGTGTTTTTATGTTTGGGATAGAGAACGGGCAGATCGAGGCATTCCGGCGGATGCTGGAGTCGGAGGAGCGGGCCGGCGGGACCGTGGAGAAGTACGTGCGGGACGTGAGAGAGTTCGCTGCCTGGCTGGGCCAGCGGGAGCTGGACCATGAGGCTGCGGCAGCGTGGAAGGACCAGCTGCTGGAGAAGGGGCTCGCGCCGGTGACGGTGAACGCCAAGCTGTCGGCGCTGAATCGGTTTTTGGCGTTTATGGGCCTGAGCGATCGCCGGGTCAAATACCTGCGCATCCAGAAGAGGCTCTTCCGCAGCAGGGAACGGGAGCTTACGAAGGGGGAGTACCTGCGCCTTCTGGAGACGGCAAAGGACCGGGGGAAGCGGCGGCTGGCGCTGCTGATGGAGACGGTCTGCGCCACGGGCATCCGCGTCAGCGAGGTGAAGTATATCACGGTAGAGGCGGCGAAAACGGGGAGGACGGATATATTTTTAAAAGGTAAGATACGCACCATCCTCATCCCCGGGAAGCTCTGCCGGAAGCTGCTGAAGTATGCAGAAAAGCAAAAGACCGCCTCGGGGGAGATATTCCTCACCAGAAGCGGACGGGGCCTGACGCGGCGGCAGATATGGGCGGAGATGAAGGGACTGTGCAAGGCGGCGGGAGTGGCGGCCACGAAGGTGTTTCCCCACAACCTGCGGCATCTGTTCGCCCGGACGTTTTACCGCGCCTGCCACGACGTGGCGAAGCTTGCGGATGTGCTGGGCCACAGCAGCATCGAGACCACCAGGATCTACCTGATCTCCACCGGGACGGAGCACGCCCGGCGCCTGGAACGCCTGGGCCTCATCTCGTAGCAAAATGATCACAGAAGAAACAATTTGCCTATATGTACCGGCAAAAAAAACGCCCAAACGCAAGGGCTGCGGTCAAGTTAACTCATATTATCACAATAGCGGGCTGATTGCAAGTCAAAATATGCCGCCGCAAAAAGAGCCGGTCCTGGCAATAAATGGCCCGGCTCCTTTTTACATGTGGATCGTTCGCCCGGCGTGATAAGCGCTGGGCGGTCTCTTATGCCCGAAGGAGGCGCAGACAGGGGAATATGGGATAAATTGTTTCTTCTGTGACAAAGGGGAAGGGAGACGCAAGCCCTTGCGTTTGGGCATTTTTTGCCGATATATACAGGCAAATTGTTTCTTCTGTGATAAAGGGGGAAGGGAGACGCAGTGGACACGATCAAAAGCGCACAGGCCGGCAAGCAGTTCATATCCCGACCCCGGGAGCCTGGGGTGATAATGACGCCGGCAGAGATCGAGAGATTTCTGGCGGCGTGGCAGACAAAAGGCCGCGTAAAAGGAACGCTGGAATGGTACCGGCGCGGCCTGAACCAGCTGTATAAAGCGCTGCCGGAGGACAAGTGCATCCGGAGGGGAACGCTGCGCAAATGGCGGGAGGAACTGATCGAAGGGAGCTACGCACCGAATACGATCAATTTGTTTCTGTCAGTGGCGAACACCTATCTGGAATATGTGGGGCACCGGGAGTATCAGCTGCCGGGGACGCTGAAGAAAACGGAGGAGCTCCAGCCGGAGCTGACGCGGAATGAATACCTGCATCTTTTATACACGGCGAAGGCACTGGGACTGGAGAAGCAGTACCTGCTGGTGAAGCTGTTCGCGGCATGCGACGTGCCGGTGCAGGAGATGGAAAAGGTGACGGTAGAGGCGGCGAAGGCCGGCAGCGTAACGGTGGTCTCCGGCGGCATATGTCAGCATGTGCATCTGCCAGAGTGCCTATGCCGGGAGCTGCTGAGGTATGCGGACCGTCAGGGGATCGGCAGCGGACCGCTGTTTCTGACGAGGCAGGGCAAGCCCATGAGCCGGACGTATGTGACGAGCCAGATCACACGGCTGTGCAGCGAGGCAAAGCTGCCCAGCGAGAAGGGCAATCCACGGTGTCTGCACCGGCTGTACATGAGCACGCGGGCGGGCATCGAGGCAAACATCGCCATGCTGGTGGAGCAGGCGATGGACCGGCAGCTGGAACAGGAACAGCTGAACGTGGGCTGGGATGCAGAGTGAGAAACGGAGTATTCCGGACACGGCTGTGACGGGTCCGTGTATGCGCCTGTCCAGACAGGAGGCGGCGAGGAGCTGGCTCGCCGGCTGCCGCGGCGGCGGAGAAGTATTTAGCGCGGGGCGTTGCTCCGCGGAGGAAATGGGCGGATCGGACATGACTGCAAAACTGGCATGGATGCCGGCGGAAACAACAGAAAAAGGAGCAGATACAGAAAGCTGCCGGGAAGCGGCGCATACCCTGCTCTCCATCGCCAAAAGCTGGCGCTGTACGGACAGCGGGGTAAATCCCACTGCTGATCTGCTCGCCTGGGTAGAGGAGCGGAACGCCGAGACAGAGGTAGTGATCCGTAAGATTCCCCTGGAGGAGTGCGCCCCCTGGTTTTATGACTCCGCTGAGGGCTGCATCCGCAATCAGAACCGCAGTTTTTTCACGATCACAGGGCTGCGGGGGGAGGACTTTGCCCAGCCGGTGATCGTTCAGAACGAGATCGGATACCTGGGCATCCTGTGCAAAGAGATCGGCGGGGTCATGCACTTCCTCTTGCAGGCCAAGATAGAGCCGGGAAATGTGAACTGCGTGCAGATCTCGCCCACCATCCAGGCCACCAAGAGCAATTTTTCCCGCAAGCACGGGGGCAAACAGCCGCTGTATCTGGAGTATTTTCTGAATGCCGCAAAGTATGAGATCGTGGCGGACCAGATCCAGTCGGAACAGTCCTCCCGGTTTTACAAGAAGCGTAACCGAAACATCATCATCCGGGTGGAGGAGGATGTTCCGGTCCTGCCTGGTTTCCGGTGGATGACCCTGGGGCAGATCAAGACTCTGATGCGCTATGACAATCTGGTGAATATGGACACCCGGACGGTGCTGTCCTGCATCCCCTTCTCCAGACTGCGGCTGGGCCCGGACGAACAGGAGGAGCTCTCGGCGCTGTTCCCGGACAAGCCCCTGTTCCGCTCCGTATTTGAGGATACCCCTGACGATCCGCTCCCTGTGGTCTACCAATATATAAATAACAGGAAGATGTTTGCGGAGGACTGTCTGCAGTTCGTGCCGCTGGACAGCTTGGAGAACTGGGAGCCCCGCGGGGGAGAGCTCGTATGCAAGGAGCCCTACCCCTTTAAAGTCGTGTTTTGTGACATTGACATCCAGGGCCGCGAGGTGCGCCGGTGGACGCAGCCGCTGTTCGAGGCGACAGGGGTGGCGACGTTCGGGCTCGTCTGCTGCGAGGTGAACGG
>NZ_CANRLT010000102.1 GCF_947631555.1 uncultured Mailhella sp.
GTCGCCCCCATCCGCCGACTGACTCCGCAACCGGCGGATAGGGGCCGTGCGGATTGCCCCTCCCTTCCCCGCTTCGGTGGCGTGACCATGTTCGCCGGCAGAGCCGGACAAACACGCCGCCTCCGCTATCAGCTCGCTGACGCTCGCGCGACTTTCCCCGCTTCGGCGGCGTGACCATGTTCGCAGGCAGAGCCTGACGAACACGCCGCCTTCGCTATCAGCTCGCTGACGCTCGCGCCTCCGGCGGTTAAGGGAGGAAGAGGTTACGGAATAGGATTTCATCGGCTTCGCCGTTTTGTAAACTACTCTTTTCCCTCTGAAGGGGAAGGTCTCAAACCACAAAGGAATTTTTGATGAAGGAAGGGACAGGAGCTTGTGCTTTGCTTCCTGCTTTTCACCATACCTGCGGGCGTTGAACTCGGCTTTTCCGTCCTCAGAAAGGCCACACACTCTCATCGCATCAACGAACCCGTTCGACTGCCCTCTTTCCAGAAGCGGCGTTTTCTGAAAAAATTTAAAAATATTTTTTCCTTCCGATAGATTTTTGTGTGCCGTTTTTGTATTCAGCTTTTTTCTCAAAAGTTGTTTATTTGGCTTTTTATACAAATTTTATTCCCTTTTCAACGCCGCCGGCAACGCACGGCTCACGGAGCCATCATTGCCGAAAGCTGCGCCTGCCGCGCCTGGGTCTGCTTGTCAAGTTCCGCCGCCGTACCGAGGAGAAACTGGCGCAGGCAGGTGAGCCGCAGCGTATAGTAGACGTTCTGTCCCCGCTTTTCATCGGCGATGATCCCAGCGGTGCGCAGAATCGCGAGATGCCGGGATGCTGTTGACATGTCCGCATTGATGAGTTTCCGCAGTTCGCCGACGCACAGAGGACCATTCATAAGCGCTTCCGCCATACGCAGACGGCTGGGATGCCCCAGAGCTTTAAACATGGCCGCCTGTGCGTCAGTGTAGTTTGTGGAACGGGATAACTGAAACATCTTCGCCTCGGGCGTTGTCCAGAAAATAATAGTTGTTTGATACGCCAAATAAACAAGGATTATTCTGTTCTGTCAAGCGCCCCAAAGTTGTTTTTCCTGTCCCCATGGGATAAATTTTTCATTTTTGTCATTTTTATCTGACTTGCGATAACCGAACAACCATGGCATTATCATTTTCGGAGGCTGAGCCTGTGTTCTTCCTCTGCTTTGTGTCGGGCATCTTCCGTTTTTGTCAAAGATAAACCACTTGTTCTTTTCAGGAGGCTTCTCATGTTTAAAGGATTCCTCACCGCCGCTCTCGGCGCAGCCCTGATCCTCACCGGTGCTCTGAGCACGGATGCTCTGGCCGCCAAGGCTACCTTTGTCACCATCGGCACGGGCGGCATCACCGGCGTGTACTACCCCACCGGCGGTGCCATCGCCAAGATCATCAATGCGAAAAAGGATATCTACAACATCCGTGCCAGCGTGGAATCCACGGGTGCGTCCAAGTTCAACATCAACGCCATCAACAGCGGCGACCTGGAATTCGGCATTGCGCAGGCTGATACTCAATACATGGCCTACAAGGGCATCGGCGACTGGGAAGGCAAGCCGGTGACCAAGCTGCGCTTCGTGTTCGCTCTCGCCCCCGAAGCCATCACTTTCGTTGCGGCTGAAGACGCCAACATCAAGAGTGTCATGGACGTCAAGGGCAAGGTCATCAACCTTGGCGACCCGGGGTCCGGCAACCGTGTGAACGCCCTTCAGGTATTCCGTGCTGCCGGTCTTGATCCTGAAAAGGACTTCAAGGGCGAGAGCCTGAAACCTGCCGACGCTCCCCATACCGTTCAGGACGGCAAGATCGATGGCTACTTCTACACTCTCGGGCATCCCGCCGGGAACATCAAGGAAGCCACCGCCGGCAAGCGCAAGTGCCGCATCGTGCCCATCACCGGCATGGACAGCCTGCTCAAGGAATGCCCCTACTATTCCAAGACCAAGATCGATATGTCCTACTATCCTGACGCCACCAACGCCGCCGACGGCGCGGTGGAGACCATCGGTATGCTGGCTACCTTCGTGACCTCTGCCGACATCCCCGATGATGTAGTTTATGCCATCACCAAGGAAGTGGTGGAAAACCTTGATGAATTCAAGTCTCTCCATCCCGCTCTGGCGAGCATCACCAAGGAAACCCTTCTCGAAGGTCGTACCGCTCCTCTGCACCCGGGTGCGGAAAAGTACTACAGGGAAGCCGGTCTCCTCAAGTAAGCTCCCCCTTTGACCGCACGGCGGGGGCCAGACCGGGTCTGCCCCCGCCTTCTCTTTTTGACCCCTAACTCCGTGGATTTTCCCATGCCGCAAAAGCACATTCAGGACACCCCCCTGGGAGACAAATACAAGGAAGAACTGGCCCATGCCGAACACGGTCTGCGCGGCGACACGATGGGCATCACGGCAAAGATCACGTTTGTCATAGCTCTTTGCTGGTCCCTGTTCCAGATGGCTACCGCCAGCTTCCTCCTTCTGGACTCCGTCTTTGTCAAATCCATCCATCTGGCCTTCGCCATTCTTCTGGTCTACCTGAATATTCCCATGCTCAAGCCTTCGGCGTCCTCACGCTGGGACTTGCGCATACTCCTCGCCATGAACCGCGTCACCGTGATGGATTACATACTCGGAATCCTAGCCACGGTAGCGGCTCTCTATATCCTGCTCGACTATTCCGGCATCTCGGCTCGCCCCGGTTCGCCCATTGCCCGCGATGTTCTCATGGGCGTCCTGCTCGTTGTCCTGCTTCTGGAAGCCTCACGCCGTGTGCTCGGCCCCGCGCTGCCCGTCATTTCTTCCATCTTTATCCTCTATGTGTTTACAGGGCCGTACCTGCCCGACTTCCTCGCCTTCAAGGGTGCATCGATCTCCCGCTTCATCTCGCAGATCACCATGGACACTCAGGGCATTTACGGCATTCCCCTTCAGGTATCAGCCACCGTTGTATTTCTATTCGTACTCTTCGGCACCATGCTCGACCGCGCGGGCGGCGGAACCTTCTTCACCCAGCTCGCCATCAGCGGACTGGGGCACTACCGCGGCGGCGCCGCCAAGGCCGCGGTGTTCAGCTCCGCCCTTTCCGGCATGGTCTCCGGTTCCAGCATCGCCAACGTTGTGACCACGGGCACCTTCACTATTCCTCTCATGAAGAGGGTGGGCTATCCCGCGGTCAAGGCGGCTGCCATTGAAGTGGCCTCTTCCGTCAACGGCCAGCTTGCCCCGCCCGTCATGGGCGCGGCAGCATTCATCATCGCTGAATACGTCAACGTGCCCTATATCGAAGTCGCCAAGGCAGCCGCCATACCTGCCTTCGCCTCCTACGCGGCACTCCTCTGGATTACCCACGTTGAAGCCTGCAAGCTCGGTCTGAAGGGGCTGCCCCGCGAAGAACTTCCCCGTACTCTGGAAGTCCTGCGCGGCGGTATGCATTTCCTGCTGCCTCTGTGCATGCTGCTCTACGAACTCATCTTTCTCCAGCACTCCGCAGAGCTTTCCGTGTTCCGTGCCATCGTAGTTCTGACCATCATCATGGTCTTCCAACCCGTATGCATTGCCATCGTACACAAGACCTCCAAATGGCAGGCCTTCAAGGAAGGCGTGTCTCTCACGCTCCACGCCATGGCCGCAGGCGCTACCAACATGGCAGGCGTGGCTCTTGCCACTGCCACCGCGGGCATCATCGTCGGCTGCGTCTCCCTCGGACTGGGGCAGCAGATTACCTCTTTCGTGGAAATCCTCTCCATGGGGAATATCTTCCTGCTACTCATCATCACGGCGGCCACCAGCCTGCTTCTGGGTATGGGGCTGCCCACCACGGCAAACTACATCATCATGGCCTCGCTCACGGCTCCCGTACTCGTGGAACTTGCTTCAGAGTTCAGCATCCACGGCGTACAGCTTGCCGTCCCGCTCATGGCGGCGCACCTCTACTGCTTCTACTTCGGCATTCTGGCTGATGATACGCCGCCCGTGGGCCTCGCTGCCTATGCGGGAGCCGCCATCGCCAACGCCTCGCCCATTGCCGTCGGCATACAGGGATTCTTCTACGATATCCGTACAGCCCTTCTGCCCTTCTGCTTTATCTTCAACCACGACCTTATTCTGTGGAACATCCACAGTATCCCTGAAGCCATCATGATCTTCTGCATGACCTCTCTTGGCATGATCTGCTTTACGTCTATGGTGCAGGGCTGGTACATCAAACACACGACGCCGCTTGACCGACTGCTTCTGCTGGCGGCTGCGGTCATCCTGATGTACCCGGCTTTGGTCATGGATATCTTCCTGCCGCACGAACTGCGCTACTTTGGCTATATCATCGGTCTGGGGATTATGGGACTCCTCTTCCTCATACAGAAAGGCAGTCTGAATAAAAAATCTGCCACAAAGGAGGCCTCTGCATGAAAAAAAGAAAGGGCCTTCTGGCCAAGCCCGCACTGCGTATCCGGCACAAGACGCACAAAAAACCGTCTGCCATCACTCAGGAACTGCAATGCGCTCATTGCAGAACCATCTTCCCCGATTACCTAGCCCGCTGCCCGGAATGCGGCAGCGATGAATGGACGGCATTGGTAGAAGTCAACCCCTATGCGCGTATCCCCATGGAAAGCATACTCAAGGGCTGCGCTCATTTGCTGTGGATGCTGGGCATTCTGGCGTTTTTTCTGCTTGCCTGGCAGATGGATACGAACAATCCGGCAATCGACCGCCTCTATCTGTTTGCGGCCTTCGGCTGCCTGACCATCAGCATACTGCTTTCAACGGCTTTCTTCGGCCTCAGCGAAATCATGCGCAGAGTGCTGCGGATGCAGCGGCGCCTCAAGGCGTTCCACGAACATTATAATGAAACGCACCCGCTGCGGCACATCTGGCGGACGCACAAGGTAGAATAATCCGCTGCTTCAGGCTCTTCTTCTGCCCGCTCCGGTAACCTCCGGGGCGGGCTTCTCTATTGCTGCCGGCCAGAATAGTTGAGTTTCCAAACTTCAGGATCTGCCATGCGCAGCAAGCCAGGCCGCCCCCCACAGTCCGCTGTAAGGGTCAACACAGCGACGGACAGGGATACGCTCCAGGACCTCCAGCCCGGGAGCCATGAAAAAGCCTTCGGCAAAGGCCGGGTGTGCGAGAACGGCAGGATTGCGCCGAACCATGCCGCCAGTCAGGAAGAGTCCGCCGAAGCAGAGCGTGCACAGTCCCCAGTGCGCACAGACACGACCAAGAAAACGGGCATACCAGCATTGCGTGGCACAGGCACTGTTCAGCCCCTCAGCGGCTGCCTGCTCCGGAGACAAGACCCGCCCAGTCAAAAAATGGTGAAGCAGCGCCACACCTCTGCCCGTGACAAGGTCATCCCCCCGCAGGAGAACCTGTCCCGTCTGTTTGCGGGCAAAGGCGGCAAATTCCTCTTCTTCACGCCCCACAAAGGCAAAGGCCATATGACCGGCTTCCGCTGGCAAGGCTCGCCAGCGCTGTTTTCCGGCGTCACGGTACGGCACGAGCCAGCTTGTCCCCAGCCCCGTACCTGATCCCAGGACGGCGACAGGCACAGCTTCGGACTCGGCCGCCAACAAGAGGGGAAGTTCCGTCCCCAGCACAGGCAGGGAACGCTCTCCCGCAGGAGTAAGGCAGGCATACGCCTCGCACACAAAGTCATTAACCACACAGCAGGTCTTTATGCCGAAACGGGAAGCCGCATTGCGCAGATCGATTTCCAGCGGAGCATTGCTCAGACGTGCATGCAGAGGATCCCGCACAGGTCCTGCAACCCCCAAGACCAAGGCGTCCACAGCCGACAGCTTAGTGTGCAGCGTCTGTTCCCATTTTTCCAGAACGGATTCCGTACGTTTCAGTTCAGCGGTAGCGCACTGCTCCACAGCTTCCAGCTCCAGGCGGCGCGGCGTTTCCCTGAACTTTGCGAAACGGCAATGCGTTCCTCCCAGATCGATGGCGGCAAATAGTCTCATGGCTTTTCCTTATCCTGCACCGCAAGCATACGCCAACAGCGTTGTGGCGTCAAAATCCCCGTTTACTGATATGCACCCCATCAGGTGGACAAAGTAAGAAAGCCCCGCTAGTGATATGCACCCCATCAGGTGGACAAAGTAAGAAAGCCCCGCTAGGCTGAACTTTGTAAACAGATGGGGATTT
>NZ_CANRLT010000103.1 GCF_947631555.1 uncultured Mailhella sp.
ATGTCAAAGGCCTGCATGAAGGCCTGGGTATATTTTTCTTCATTGCTCATCAGAAAAGCTCCTTCCAGGTTTCAAGAATTTTTCCAGCGATTTTCTCTGGAGTAAGGCCGCACAGATCGAGCAGATGTGCATAATCCCCGGCATGGGGGTAACTGCCAGAAACGCCCAGGATGAGATGCGGTGGCCGTACGGATTTCAGAGCCAGCGTTTCGGCAACTGCACTGCCCAGCCCGCCGGTGAAGGAATGTTCTTCCAGGGTGACCAGCAGTTTCCTTTTGCACGCCGCTTCCACGGCTGCGGTATCCAGAGGCTTGATTGTGTGCATGTCGAGAACCGAAGCAGTGATTCCCGCTGCTTCAAGTTTTTCGGCGGTTTTCAGTGCATAGTAGACCATGCTGCCCGTGGCGATGAGGGACACATCGCGGCCTTGACGCAGCTCAATGGCCTTACCGACCTCAAAATCAAAATCGTTCGTGTAGACGATGGGGGTATTCATCGCACCGGTAAGACGAAGGTATACGGGGGCGCTGAGTCTGGCAGCGGCAAGGGTGGCTTTCACCACAGCGGTGCAGTCCGCCGGAGAAAGGATAACCACGTTGGGCAGGGCACGCATGACTGCCAGATCCTCGAGACTCATATGCGTAGGGCCAAGAATCCCAACTGAAAAACCAGCCGTAAGCCCCACAAGCTTAATGGGCAGACCCATGTATCCCATGTTTACCTTTACCTGGTCTGCACTGCGCATGGACGCAAAAGCTGCATAGGTCGTGGCGAAAGGAACAAAGCCCTCTCTGGCGAAACCTGCCGCCATACCAAGCATATTCTGTTCGGCAATACCGGTGTTGAAGAATCTGTCCGGATACTGTGATTTAAAGCGTTCCAGTCCGGAAAAGGAACAAAGATCCGCCGTAAGGATAAGGGTGCGCGGTTCTGTTTCCGGCAAGGCCAGTGCCGCCTGTCCGAAAGCTCCGCAAGGACCGAGGCGCGACCATAATCTGATACTCATCGGGTTAAAAGCGATCATTTGCCAGTCTCCAGCTCCATGATCGCCTGCTCATACAGTCCTTGCGTGACAACACCGTTATGCCACCTGGACATGTTCTCCATGAAGGAGACACCCTTGCCCTTAACCGTCTCGGCAATGATGGCCAAAGGTTTCTCTGTGCGCCTGTGGAACGCTTCTCTCAGGGCTTGCACGTCATGTCCGTCCACAACGAAGGTCTCCCATCCAAAGGCCTTCCATTTGGCTGAAAAATCCGCCAGAGCCAAAACATCCTCCGTACTGCCGTCATACTGCAGCCCGTTTTTGTCTATGACGGCGACCATATTGGCCAGCCCGTAATGAGAAGCTGCCATAGCCGCTTCCCATACCGAGCCTTCATCACATTCCCCATCGCCGAGGATGACAAAAACGCGGGAACGCTCGTTGTCCTTCCTACGCAGAGACAGGGCAACGCCGATACCAAGGGAAAGTCCCTGACCCAGACTTCCGCTCGCGAAGTCTATACCCAGGACGGTATTCACGGCAGGATGTGCGCTGATGCGGGAACCGTTGGCCTTGTACGAGAGCAGCTCCTCTTCTGTCAGCAGACCCAGCTGTTTCAAGGCAGCATATTGGGCCATCACGCCATGTCCCTTGCTCAGAATAAGCCGGTCGCGATATTCCGCTGATGGGTCCGCAGGCTCGAAGGACATCGCGCCGTCATAAAGAGCCGCCATAATCTCAACCAGCGAAAGCGAGCCACCCATATGCGCACCCTGAGACTTTGCCGCCAGCCCCATTTTGAGAATGTCTCTGCGCATTTCTTTCGTATCCATCGCCGCACCCTCAGACTTTACCGCCATCGATGCGCAGAATCTGGCCGTTGATGAAAGAGGCTTCTTCCGAAGCGAGGAAAACCACGGTCCTGGCCACCTCTTCCGGCAGTGCACGGCGTTTCATGGCGCATTGAGCCATCATGGATTCTTCCGCCTTCCTTTCCATCTGATCCGCCATTTCCGTAGCGACAAGCCCCGGAGCAACAGCGTTCACCCGCACTCCCAGAGGTCCGCATTCCGAGGCCAGGGTTCGCGTGAACGCCATGACCGCAGCCTTGGAAAGCCCATAGGCACAGCTCCCGGCCGGCATGTCGAGACCGAGTACGGAACCGAGATTGATGATGGATCCCTGGCCGCGGCGCAGCATGTACCGCAAAAGAAACTGCGTCAGCTCCATCATGGCAAAGAGATTGATATCGAAGATCTCCCTGATTCTTGCCATGCCGGTCATCTGGAACAGGCAGCCGTGGGCCACCCCTGCGTTGTTCACAAGGATATCCACAGGAACTTTTGAGGATATAAGACTGCGTAACGCCGTCTTCATCGCCTCGCTGTCCGTCAGGTCGAAGAAGACCGGTGTCACCGTCACACCATGCTCCGAGGCAAGAGCGGCGCACCATTCGCGAAAGTCCGGGGTATCCCGCCGTGCATGAGCGACAACGTCCGCGCCATTGCGGGCAAACTCCGTTACAAGCGCCTTGCCTATGCCTCTGTTCGTGCCGGTGATGAAGGCGGTCTTTCCTTCAAGCATGGTTCCCTTCCCTGAAATAGGAAATCCAGTAGTCGATCTTTTCCTTGCGGTTCATCTTGCCTTCCGGCGTCACATACTCACGCACGGGAGCCACCAGAGAGCCTTCCATATCCACAAGGCAGAAGCCCCAGGACAAGCCCACGCCGAAGGTTGCCATGCAGAGGTTCTTCACCGGGCGGCGGCCAAGCTCACGGCAGATATCGACCACCACCGCAGCTGCCCCGCAGTTGCCATATTCCGAAAATGCCTCAGCAGACCACTTGCCCCGGGGAACGCCTGCGTACATGGCCACAGTCCGCACGATTTGTTTGTTGGCCTGATGGAACGCGAAATAATCAACGTCCTCCAGAGTCTTCCCGGAAAATTCGAGGAGCTCCCTGATGCCTTTCGGACCAACATCAGTCGTGAATCTGAATACATCGATGCCTTTCATGATATCGTCGCAGAGCCGCCACACATTGCCTGTGTCGTCCGTGATCTCCAGTCCGGCGATGTCCGCCCTCATGGGCAGGTTGTAACCGCCCGCGGGGGCGATGAGCTTGTCCCAGTCTCTGCCGCGCGTGCCGGTCACGAAAAACGCGGGCCGCTCCTCAGCGGTGTACTCCAGAAGTGTGGCCGTTCCCGCGTCCCCGAAGAGCATGTTGGAATTGCGGTTGCGCCTGTCGGAATGCAGGCTGGCAATCTCTCCCGCCAGCACCAGGCATTTTTTCGCCGCACCGCCGGCGATGAGCGAATGCGCTGTCCACAGTCCGTGCACATAGGCAGAACAGGACAGCCCGCCAATGTCGAAACAGGTGCAGTCCTCGCTCAGCCCCAGGCGTCCCTGCAGAATGCAGGCCGAGGCAGGGTAGTGATAGTCGTGGGAAGTGGAAACCACGATGAGAGCGTCGATACTGCCCTTGTCCACTCCTAGCGCGGCAAGGAGATCACGGGCCGCCGCCTCGCACAGATCGGCGTTGGTTGTGCGTTCATCCGCCACATGGCGCTTGCCGAGACCGAGGATCTTTTTATTGCGTTCCAGGAGCTTCACATCGTTATGAAAAAACTTCAGCTCGTCTTCAATGCGGATGAAGTTTTCAGGTACGACGCAGGTCACGCCGCTGATTTTGACATGGGTAAAACAAGTCCTAGACATTAGATGACTCCGCCGCAATCCAGGATATAGTTCTGTGCCGTTATCCAGCGCGCCTGTTCGGAAAGAAGGAAAATGACCATATTGGCCACATCGGAGACTTGCCCCAGACCGAAAGGGTACTTGCCTTCTGCATAGGCACGTTCGATATCACCCGCCATACCTGTCTCAATGAGCGTGGGAGAGATGCAGTTGACCCTGAGCCCGGCTGGCGCCAGTTCGCGTGCGATGGACTGCATCGTCGCGATAAGCGCGCCTTTTGAGCCGGCATAGGCTGTCATGCCCGGATCGCAGCGGACCCCCCCCGCAGAGGCGATACATACCACCGCACTTCCCTTGCCATTATTGCTGCGCCTGTCAGCAAAGCCTTTTGCCATAAACACCGGCGCAAAGTAGTTGATATTAAAAATGTCATGAAGAGTGGGCAGGTCTACGGCACGAAGCGGATGAATACCTCCCATTCCCGCACAGTACGCCAGGCCCTGGAACTTGCCGTACTTTTCGCGAAGCTGTTTCACATAGGCGGGGAGACTTGCAATGTCTTCGGCAAGATCCTTCTGTTCGAGAAAGACGTTTTCCGGGAAGCGGGCTTTTTCCTTCATGGCCAAAAGGCGTTCTTCATTGCGCCCGATGCCGATGACCGCCGCCCCAAGCTCATTGAGCAGCAGCGCTACGCCTTCACCAATGCCGGAAGAGGCGCCGGTTACGAGAAAACGCTGATCCGCCGTGAAGGAAATCATGCTACAGTCCCGCCTTCTGCGCGATGTCTTCAATGGTTTTCATGTCACGGTAGTCAGACATGGTCGTTCTGACGCCGAAGGTCTTATCCAGAAAAGCCATGGTCGCCATCACGGAAAGCGAATCCCATTCTTCCAGATCCTTCAGCACGGTTGCAAAGGAAAGCTCCTCTTCCGTCTGAAGCACGTCCTGCATTTCCGTAAGAAATTCTTCTCTGCTCATGGTTATTCTCCTTTAAATTGTTTGATCCAGCGTTCCAGCTGCTGGTCTCTGGTCATCTTGTCCTTTGGTGGGATATAGGTGGTGAATCCCCCCTGATACATCCCTGATACGTCAACAGCCGCTCCCCCCCAGGCAAGACCGACCCCAAAGGTGCAGAAGAGAACGTTCTTCAACGGTACATCCTTTGGCTGGTCACAAAGCACAGTAACAACGGAATTGGTAGAGTGATTGGCGTATTTTAAAAACACGTCGGAGGGGGACTTTTCTTGGGGAATACCGGCCCTGTCGATAATATTCTCTACAATTTGCCTGTTGGCCTGATGGATGGCGAAAAGATCCACAGCATCATTTTCCCATCCTGCTTCCGTCAGGGTTTGCCGAATAAGTGCAGGGGCTATGTTGATGCTGAAATTAAAGACGTCCTCACCCTTCATCATGCCTTGCCCATGAGTCCAGGGATTACCGGCAGTATCTTTCACCACGAGTGCCGTTGTCCTCGGATCACAGGGAATCCTCATCCCACCTACAGGATGAATGATTTTGTCCCAGCCAGTGCCGTCAGTTCCCATGACAAAAGTGGCTTTGCGCGGATCCTCCGTATACTGCAGAAACGTGGCAGAGGCGGAATCGCCGAACACCGGAGCCACTTTTCTGTTGCGCTGATCTGTGGTTCTGGCACACAAGTCCCCTGCCAGGAGAAGGCAGTTTCGAGCCACTCCGCTTGAAATCATGGCATGGGCCGTCCACAGACCCTGGATATAACCAGTGCAGCCCTGGTTGATGTGCAGGGCAGAGCAGGACGTGCGCAGTCCCAGTTCACCATGAGCAATACAGGCGTCTGAGGGTTCGGGATAGTCGGGCTTCTGATTGACAAAGATGAGTAGCTCGATGCTTTCCACCGCTATCTTCATTTCCGCCATCAGTTTGCGGGCGGCATCCACGGCAAGGTCGGTCACCGTGGTATTCTCATCGGCGACATAGCGGCGGCCATAGCCCATCATTTTTTTTGCCCGGGCAAGTTTCTTGGGAGAGCCTCCGAAAAACTCCAGTTCTTCATCAATATCAATCGTATGCTCGGGCAGGCTTGTTTTTACACCTGCAATTTTTACATTCCTGAAGGTAGATACTGCCATGCAGAATATCCTTTCTTAGGTGACGGAGCCAACCGTTGTGCACCTTAGTGTTCCGTTTTTATATCCAGAAGCTTAATCCCGCATAGGGAAATTGCTTTTCTCCTCCTGCTCCAGGAAATCGAACAGAGAAACTTCAGAAAACGCGACAGCCGTGACCTGGCCAGCTCAGGCTGTACCCGGAGGCACACGTTCAGCTGGTTCGCGTCGGGGGCAGAAACTTCAGACGGCGACTGGAAAGAATGGACATGATGCCGCGCAGGAAGGGCGGCGAGCAGCTCATGCAGGCGCGACAGCCAGGCCTGGGCACTGTCCATGCGGTCCAGCGCGGCACGCTGCTCCCGCGCCAGATTAAGAGCGAAATCCGGCGACT
>NZ_CANRLT010000104.1 GCF_947631555.1 uncultured Mailhella sp.
GGATGAAAGCAGTGTGCCCGAGGATACGCTTGAGGCAGGCAGCGGGCCGGCCTCGATGCTCGTGAGACTGGAACGGGGCAAAGAATCTGGAGCAGGTTCGCGAGGTCGTGAAAGAGCTGGTACAGTATCTTCAGGACCCGAAGTGCTCGGATTTACGCCGGGCATTTACGGTCTGACTGGAACGGATCGTCCTGAAACGCTCAGGAATAACGGAAGAGATTTCCGAATTTCAAGATTTGCGGGAGGTGGACGCCATGTTGGAAGAACGCTCCGCACAGTGGAAGGATGAATACATCCAAAGAGGGGTTCTCCTCGGTAAGGCCGAAGGTATCTCCATTGGTGAAGCCCGGGGTGAAAGTCGTGGTTTAGGTATCGCCCTGCGTGATTTACTTGAGACGCGCTTTGGCAGCCTGCCGTCCTCTGTGCTTGATTATATTAAAAACTCGTCCGATGTGGACACGCTGCGTCAACTCATGCGGGACGCGGCCAGAGCAGAATCGCTGAATGCCTTCATGAGCCAGCTTGGCTTGCCAGCGGCAAGTTGCTGATGTAACGCTTCGCCATCCGCCGTGGTTCGGCTGCGGGGCGGGAGACGGATGCCCGTCCCTAACCGCCGGACGGCGCGAGCGTCAGCCGAGCTGACAGCGACGTGTTCGTCAGGACATAGCCTGCGAACATGGTTACGCCGCCGGAGCGGGGAAGGTCACGGGGAACGTCATCTTTTCCTTGCCTTAATACTGGGCAGCGGCCAGGCTGCAGGTGCGAGGGGTAAAAAGATGAAAAGGGTCGTGAAGTACATCCAGCTTTCCCTTCAGGGCGTAGGAATAGCAGCGCTCGGGACGCTGAATATTCATGAGCCGAAGCCAGAAACCTTGATTTCAGGCGGACTCAGCTTATTTGGCGGTTTGCTGATTCTGGTTCTGAATAAGGAAGCATTGACCATGAACGTTATGACTGCGGCAATCGTGTTTGTACTTGTCCTGACGGCCTGTGGTGCGGGGCTGGCATTATACAGCAACAGCAAAACCACCAAACAGAACTAATCACCATGACGGTTTGAACAAGCCGCCTTTTCTTTACGGAGGCCGTCCGTCTTTGGACGGTCTTTTTGCGGGAAAAGAGCGAGGGAAGACATCTTGCTTTTTCCTGCCGTAAAAACACGAATACAGCAAAACTTCCCGTTCGGCGAAAGGCGTCATCTAACCACGTCCCTAACCGCCGGAGGCACGAGCGTCAGCGAGCTGATAGCGAAGGCGGCGTGTTCGTCAGGACATAGCCTGCGAACATGGTTACGCCGCCGGAGCGGGGTAAGGAGAAGCGCTTTCTCCTTTTGCCTTGCGTTAATCCCAGGCAATGGATAGAATACCGATGTGACGGAGGATAAAACATGACCGACACGACTTTTGACAGCCTTGGATATTTTGAAAAGCTGAAGGCTGCGGGCTTTTCCGAAACTCAAGCACGGGTACAGGTGGAGGCCATGCAGGGCATCGTGCGAACATACGATGAAGACTCTCGCAGGGAGCTGGCCACCAAGCTGGATCTCAAGGAGATTGAACTCCGTCTGCTCAAATGGCAGCTTGGCATAGGACTTGCCCTTGCCGCCATCATGGCCAAGGGCTTCGGCTGGCTGGGCTTTTAGTCAGCAAAAGACACCCTCAGGCGGCTCACAGAGCCGCCTTTTTTGCCTTTCCCGCCACCGGCATTTAATGAAGGCGCACGGTCTGCTCCGGCTTCTGCGCCACGAAGCCGATGCGCCGTTCCTGCCCGGAATCGAGGTTGAGTTCCGTTTCCCGCCTGAGGGCGTCCAGGAGCAGTTCATGCGTCACCTCACCCGGCGCCGTAAACAGCGGATCGTACTGCGAGCGCACGGCGTGGAAGCTGCCCGGCGTCAGCCCCCTCATCCCTATGAGCTGCTGCCGGAGCGCCTCGGGCAGCTTCTCTGCGCACAGGGGCGCAAGCAGGGCTTCGTACAGTGCCTGCACCTGATCCGGCTCCGCATAGCGGAACTCCACCTTGCAGGTGAAGCGACGCATGGCCGCCGCATCCATATGGGAGCGGCAGTTTGTGGTGCAGATGCAGAAGCCGCGGCACTCTTCCAGGCTGGTCAGAAACTCGTTCACCAGCGATCGCTCCCAGGAGTGGCTGGCCTCTTCACGGGAAAAGAGAAAGGTATCGGCCTCATCAATGACCAGCACCGCGCCGCTCTTCTCAGCATGGCGGAAGGCTTCGGCCACCTGCTCTTCGGACACGCCCACAAAGGGATTGAGCAGATCACTGGCGCGCTTGACCAGGCATTCCCGGTCCATCTGATCGGCGAGAAAGCGGGCCAGTGCCGTCTTGCCCGTCCCGGGAGGCCCGTAAAAGAGCATGGTTCCGCAGCCGGGCCGCAGCTCCTGCCCCGAACTCATCGCGGCATCCACGCGGCGGCAGCGTTCCACAAGGGCTGCGGCGTCGCCCTCCATGCACACCCCGTCCAGCGTAAATTCAGGCACGGCCCGCACCTGCTTCGCCCGGGAACCGTCCCCGTGCTGAAGTGCGAGATGCGCCCTGAGAATGCGTTCCACCGAGGGATAGAAGTCGTTCTTCCTGGGATAGAGGCTGTGGGACTGCTCCACGGCCTTCTGGATAACCGCGGCCTGCACCGGATAGTTCCGGGCGAGTCCCCTCACGCGCCCTTCCTGAAAATAGCGTGACAGCTTCTGCCCCTTCAGGATCTGCCGCCACACCTCCACGCGTTCCCGCAGCCCGAGTTCCTCGAAGCAAATGCTGTAGGAAAAACGGCGCCGCACGGCGGGATCGATGTGCTTCACCTGATTGCTGATCCACACTACGCACTGGCCCGGCTTTTCGAGAAAATCGTTCAGCCAGGCCTTGTCCTTGGTTTCGCGCTCGAAAAAAGGATCGGTATAGAGAATGCGTTCGGCCTCGTCCACCACTACAAAGGAACCTTCGTGCCTTGAGGCCATGTGCAGACAGGCGAAAAGCGAAGCCCGGCGGTCCCTGTCGCAATCGTCCAGGCGGCTCGGCACCGTCCAGGCCTTGAGCCCGCAGACCCGGGCCACACTGCGCACAAAGGTGGTCTTGCCCGTGCCGGAAGGCCCGTAGAGCAGGATGTGCACCGCGCCGCCGTCCTGCCGCTTCAGCAGGCTGCACACCTGGCGCACGTCCTCGGCCGGAACGCGGAAGGCGTCCAGGGGCAGCGTTTCGCCTTCAAGCGGACGGCAGAACTGCTCGCCGGGGTCCACGTTATCCGTTGACCAGAAGTCCAGCAGCGAGTCGATGAGACGGAGGGAGGAATGATGGTTCTCGATCAGCCCGCAGTTCTTCAGCTCCCGGAGACAGCCGGAAAGCTGCTGCGGTGTCATGTCCAGGATGCGGGCGAAGAGCCTTTCGCGGCCGAAGCGGAACACGCCGAGATGGTCCTCGAAATAGCTTTCGACTTCAGAAAAGTTCTGAAGGATGAAGATGAATTCGCAGAACCGCGCACGGTCCTCTTCCAGACCGAAGATCTGCTTCAGTCTGCGCTGCGCGGCGAGGAACAACTCCGGAGCGGAAGTGCCGGCATCCTCCCCGCCCTGCGCGATGTCACGGCAAAGCTGTTTGCACTGCTCGGAGAGATACGGGATAAGACAGGGATTTCCTTCGAAAAGGTCATCGAAGCAGTTCCAGATATACGCCGGCGAGTTCTCCTCCAGAAACTTCGTCAGAGCGCGGTGCGCCGTGCGGCCCGACCGTGTCCTGAGGTGCGCGGTCTGCTTCAGCAAGGGGTCAAGCAGCAGGTGTATGTCCAGGTCCCCGCAGATCCAGCGAAGGCATTCAAAGAAGTCGCTGGACAGGGAAACGGAATCGTCAAGTGCTGCAACTATCCACTGTGCCGCCTTGTGCCTGGCATAGAGGACTTCGGGGCTGCCCGGGGTGGGACAAACTGACATATTAACCTCCTTTTGATTTCACTCAGGAGGCTATCAGCGCATCAGTCCAGATTCTGACCACTATTCAAGAATTTTTCTGACAATGATTTCATAAGGTTGAACGGCATAAACCGTTTTCATGGCCAAAACGCCCGTCCCTGCATTTAAAAAAGGGGCGGGGTTTGCCGATCTTCGGCTCTGCCCCCGCGCTTTTCGAGTTCTTTGAGTCTGGACACCGTGTTTTCCACAAGCTCCACCACAACTTCCTGCATTTCCGGGGAAAGTTCCTCCAGGAGACGGCAGATATCCTGCGCCCTGACGCGGGCGGAAGTCTCCGTCTGCCGGAACAGATCGGCGACCGTGCAGTCCAGAAGTTCCGCAATGTCCTGAAGCCGGGAAATCTTCGGCGAAATGATCCCCTTTTCCATGCGGGACACGGAGTGCTGCTCGATGCCAAGCCGTTCGGCAAGGTCAAGCTGCGTCATGCCCTTTCGCTGTCTGCGCGTCATGATGGCCTGCCCCAGCGCGATGGCTGCCTTTCTGTCGCGAGTTCCCGCCATGCAGATGCTCCTGATTGATGGTCAGAAGCATATCTTGCCTTGAATTTACCCGCGGGGGAAACCTCAATACGTTCATTTTCTGACTTGAAAAGGATATTTACTCATGTTATTCGTGTTGTCCAGCGCCCCGGCGGCATCGTCCTGATCCAGATTCAGCTCGCCGTCCTGCCCGCCGTCCTGCTGAACGGCAACGATTTCCGCCTCACTGCCAAACTGCTTTGCCCATCGGATTACCTCATGCACGTCAGCCACGTTCACCGAGAACAGCACATCTCCGTCTGCGGTTTTTTCCAGCTTCTGCGAGGGGTGCCACTGCTGTTCCGCCACATAGTGGCTGGCCTGGCCGGTGAAGCGGATGGTTATCCAGTGCGGGTCCGCTCCGATGAACGCGCCGAAGGCGTTGTTCCGGCGCTCCAGAAAGCCGCCGTCCTCGCCCGGCTTCCACGTCACGCGCATGCCCGTGTACTGCACCCGTTCGATGCGGCTCACGCGGAAGACCTTCCACTGCGGCGGCGTTTCATCGACCGTGCGCCCATAGACGTAGAGAACCCGCCCCTGCATGTAGATGTGCCGGGGGTCAATCTCCCGCCAGCCCTGCTTCCAGATGCCGCTGCGGGTATAGAGTATCCGGAGGCGCCGGCCTTCGGCCACGGCCTCGTGCAGGGCGGAGAAGACTTCCGGCTTCACGCCGAAGCCGTTGGACGTGACCTCTCTGTCGAAGCAGGCGAGGAGCTGATCCTGAAACGGCCGGGGCAGCCCGCCGGCCAGCTTTCTGCCCGCGGTGACCGCGAGCGCCGCAAGCGTGCCGTCGCCCGTGGCGCTGAGCTGTTCCAGGGCGAACATCAGGATCAGCCTGTCCGAAAAGTTCAGATCCGTGAGCGGCGCAAACCTGTCCTCCAGGATCCTGAAGCCGCTGCTCCGGCTGTAGCCGAACTGGAATCCGGCCTCGGCAAGCGCGTTCCGGTCCTTGTAGAACTGGCTCCGGCCAATGCAAAGCTTGGACAGAAGGGAATCGAGCTTCTGATGCGGGTCTTCCCGTATGGCCTGCACGATGCGCAGAAGGCGGCTTATGCGGCTGTCCTCCTGCGCGGAAGATTGGGGACGTTTTTCTGTAGCGGACACGAAGAGCTCCTTTTTTCCAGCACTATGGGCCAGACTTTCCGCGGGAGCAAGCCCAAACTCGCCTCGAGTTCACACCTGCATGGACTGGACTAAAATGAACTCCTTAAGCCTTGCCGCAAAAGTGACGTCTTTCCCCTGCCGTCTTCTTTGGCCATTCAGCGGAAACAGCGGTCTATACCAAAGGCGTGATGGCTGTTTTTTGAGACACTGACTTTTATAATGACAAATGTTTGAGATTATGCTATCCTTCAAAAAAAAACGGAGGGTACCGAGATG
>NZ_CANRLT010000105.1 GCF_947631555.1 uncultured Mailhella sp.
TGGGCCATGACGCTTGACGAGCTTTTTCAGCTGCCTCCCTACGCGCTCGCCAAAGAGGAGAAGGAAGTTGCCCTCTCCGCGATACTTTCGGATCTGACGCGGCATCACTACGAACGCTGCCCGGAGTACCGCAGGATGCTGGATGCGCTCGGAATCGATGCATCGCGGCCGCGTTCCTGCGCGGAACAGCCTTTCCTGCCCGTTCGTCTGTTCAAGATGTATGATCTGTGTTCCGTTCCCCGTGAGAACGTGACCAAGACACTCACCTCTTCCGGGACTTCGGGTCAGGCCGTGTCCAGGGTTTTTCTTGACGCCGTCAACGTGCGCCATCAGAGCAAGGCGCTGAACGAGATTATTTCCTCCTTCATCGGCAGACAGCGCCTGCCTCTGCTCCTGCTGGATACCGAGATGGTCAAGAAGGACCGCTCCATGTATTCGGCACGGGGCGCGGGCATCATCGGCTTTTCCCTCTTCGGGCGGGATGTCACCTACGCCCTCGACGCCGGCATGAACCTCGACCTGGAGAAAGTCGCAGGATTCTGCGCAAGGCATGCTGGCGAACCCGTACTCATGTTCGGCTACACCTACATGATCTGGCAGTTCGTAGTGCGTGCGCTGGAAGAGCTTGGCCGCAGCTTTGACCTGCGGGACGCCGTACTCTTCCACATCGGCGGCTGGAAAAAGCTCAGCGACCAGGCCGTGAACGTGCTGGAGTTCAACCGCCGCGTCCAGGGCGTACTCGGCAGGGTGAAGGTGCATAATTACTACGGCATGGCCGAGCAGCTCGGCTCCGTGTTTGTGGAGTGCGAATACGGCCACATGCACTGTTCCAACTATTCCGATGTCCTCATCCGCCGTTCTTCCGACTTCTCAGTGGCCGAAAAAGGGGAACGCGGACTCATTGAGCTGCTTTCCGTCCTGCCCACAAGCTACCCAGGGCATGTGCTGCTCACCGAGGACGAGGGCGAACTGCTTGGCGTAGATGACTGCCCCTGCGGCAGGCTCGGAAAATATTTCAGGATTCATGGCCGCATCAAAAGTGCGGAGCTGAGAGGGTGCAGTGATACCTATGAACGGCGTTGAATATCTTCTCGGCAGCGAAGATGTGGCCAATACGCCGCTTGGCGTGTTTGACGGCGGCGTGTGCGGCTTCATCGCGGAACTTTCCGCAGAACTTATGAAGTCTCCCCTCTCCCGTGCCATGCCCGACCTCGCGGCGCTGGCCTTCTGGGGCCGCAGAGCCAGTCTCCGGAAGATGCAGCGGGACTTCGGCGACGCTTCCCATCGCCTGGGGCGCGGCCTGTGCTTCCACATCGCGCCTTCCAACATTCCCATCAATTTTGCCTTTTCGTATCTGTTTGCGCTCCTTGCCGGCAATGCCAGCATTGTGCGCCTGCCCGGCAAGTCCTTCCCGCAGACGGATGCGCTCTGCAAGGTGATGGCGCGGATCCTCAGAAACTATCCGGAGATAGAAAAACGCACAGCCTTCGTACGCTATCCCCGTGACAGCGAAATCACAGCGGCGTTCTGCGCCCGGGCCGATGCCCGCATGATCTGGGGCGGCGATGCCACCATCGCCATGATTAAGGCGCTTCCCGCCATGCCCCGCTGCGTGGACGTGACCTTTGCGGACAGGTATTCGCTGGCACTCTTGGACGCGAGAGCCGTCCTGCAGGCCGGGGAAGTGCAGCTTCGACGCCTTGCGGAAGACTTCTACAACGACACTTTCCTTATGGATCAGAACGCCTGCTCGTCCCCGCAGGTCATACTCTGGCAGAACGACGATGCGGCGGGCCGTGAGCGCTTCTGGGAAGCGGTGTACGCCTGCGCCTCGGCCCGCTACACGCTCCAGGATGCTGTGGCCGTGGACAAGTACACGGAGCTTTGCCGTGAGGCCGTAGACACGGGGAATCTGCGTGACGTGCGCCGCATGGGGAACCTCATCTACCGCGTGGAACTCGCCGCGCTGGATGCCAACCTCTCCTCCTGCCGCGGCAAGGGCGGGTACTTTCATGAATACGCCCTTGGGAGCTGGAAGGAACTGTTCGCTGTGGTCACGGAGCGTTTCCAGACCATCACCTGCTTCGGCGTCGATACCACGGCGCTGCGGCAGGCCATCATTACAGAAGGCCTCCGCGGGATCGACCGCATTATGCCCGTGGGCAAGGCTATGGATATCGGCGTGTTCTGGGACGGACACGACCTCATTCGAGAACTTTCAAGAGTGATCTCTGTTTGCTGAGAGGAATGTTATGGCCAGGATTGTTCACCCTGAAATGCTCCAAGGGAAATATGTCAATCTGCGGGAAGTGACGCTGGACGATGCGGCGTTCATTCTGGAACTCCGCACGGATGAGAAGAAATCACGATTTCTGCATAAGACAGACCATGACCTGCAAAAGCAGATCGATTACTTGAAGCGTTATTTTACCCTGGATAATGAATGGTATTTTATTATTGAAAATAAAAAGCATGAACCACTTGGGACTACACGTATTTATAATGTACAAGGAGCACGGTTTACTGGAGGGAGTTGGCTTATGAAGGATGGTGCTACTCCACAAGAGTCTTTTGAAGGTGATTTGCTTTTAAGAAGATATGCGTATGAGTCATTGAATTTTGAAGAATCCATTTTTTGTGTACACAAGGATAATATCAAAGTAGTGAGATACCATAAAATATGCGGTTCAAAAATTATAGATAAAACAGAGTTTGAGTATATTTTTATGTCAAACAGGTCGAGCTATTGGACAAACAAGGACAAACTTTTTTCCATGTTGGGGTGAAACCATGAATACGTATCATACTCTTTTCCAAAATCAGATCTTTTGCTTTGTTTCGCGCTTTTTTCACAGAGAACACAAGAGCATGAATAATAGCCAGTCTCAAATGCCAAAGAGAATATACTTTCTTGCTTTTAGCTATGCATCTGGCGGTGGAGACATGTTAATATTTAGATTTATCGAATATTTGATTGTAAAAGCAAATATGAAAGTAGGTATTATAGATTTTTCTGATGGAATTGCAACAAGGACGGGAAAAAAATATTTCCCAAATGACGATATCCATTATATACCCTATGAAACTATGGATTGGGATTTGGAAGATAATTCTTGCATTTTTATTCCAGGAGACAAGATTGGATATGTAAAAAATATTAAAGCAAAAAATATAAAAATACTTTCTTATCATTGGGCTACTGATGTGGATTGGAAAATATTATTTAGAAAAAATACTTTTTATAAACTTGGAAAAGTGTTAAACAAAAATAATGCTTACGCTTTTGCAGATTACGGATGCTGGGTAGGAGCATGTCATACATTTAAACAGCGTTTTGAAAAAAAATATATTCCATTATTTTTCTATAATGAAAATATATTACCGAATGAAGAACAAAACAAAAGACAAGCGGAGATATTAGATCAAATCCAATCGATTAATGATGAATTAAGAAAAATATCCCATTCTTCTAATGAACAAGATAATAATAAAGACGAAATAAATGCTGTTTGGCTTGGACGAGTAACTGGAACAAAAGCACTAGCGATAGAAAACTTTATTAAAAATTTTTCAAACTATTATACTAGTAAAAAGAAAATTTTTCATATTATTGGCAATGGTCTTGATGAAGAAACAGTTAAAGAGTATAGTAAACAATTTAAAGATATAAAGTTTATTTTTAAAGGACTTATGCTTGGAAAAGAACGAGATACCTATTTGAAGGAACATACAGACGTCGGCTTTGCTATGGGGACAGCTCTATTAAATTTTGCAGCTTTATCTTTGCCAGTTATAGCCGCACAGGAAAATACAGATCAATCTTATGATGATAAATTTTCCTGGCTTTTTGACTGCTATGAATATTGCCTTGGTTCACCACGAGAGAAATATCGTAATAAGGAAGATTTTGAACCATTATTTAAAACAGTGCAACCATTTAATAATATGCTTGATGATATAAGCATATATAATAAACATGAAGAATATGGTAAAAAATGTTTTAAATATTACATTGAAAAGCATAATAATATAGAATTTACCGGAAAATGCTTATTAAATTGTATTAATTCAACTAGTTTGACATATGAAAAATTAAAAAAATGCTTGAAATATTTACCATACGATTCTGGACAAGGGATTTTTACAAGAAGATACTATTTATTATGGCTACCAGTTGTTAAAGCTGTTACACATCTTGATAAAATATATTACTATATTTTTGGCATAAAAGTGGGAGAACTGATAAATAATTATGCAATGAAGCATTTAAAATTTTTTGGAATATCAATATATAAATATAATATCTATGGAAGATATGATTTTTCTGGAACATGTTCAGAAAAATTAAAGAAAGAATGTATAAACTGTTACTCTATAGATGAAAAAATATTTGGAGATAAAAAAATAAAGCTGGATACAACTACTAAGACAAATTCTATTAAAAGGAGTTAATGATGGTTTTATTTCTCGACCTTGCCAAAGTGAACAACCGTTTCCGCGGTGAGATGGACGAACGCATTAAGACCGTTCTCGACAAGGGCTGGTATGTGCAGGGTGAAGAGAACGAACGCTTCTGCCGGCATTTTGCCGAGTACTGCGGCACAAAGTACGCTCTGGGCGTGGCCAACGGGCTGGAAGCCCTCGAACTGGTCATCCGGGCGCACGACTTCGGCCCGGGCGATGAAATCATCGTTCCGGCCAACACCTACATCGCCACCATCCTCGCTATTTCCCGAAACGGCTGCACCCCCGTGCTGGTGGAACCCGAGTGGGACACCTGCAACATCGATCCGGAGAGGATTGAGGCGGCCATCACCCCGCGCACCCGCGCCATCATGGTGGTGCACCTCTACGGACAGGCCGTGCGCATGGAAAAGGTCTGGGCACTGGCAGAGAAATACGGCCTCAAGGTGTTTGAGGACTGCGCGCAGGCCCACGGCGCCATGCATCAGGGCAAAAGAGCGGGTAATCTCAGTGACGCGGGGGCGTTTTCCTTCTACCCGGGCAAGAATCTGGGCTGCCTTGGCGACGGCGGCGCCATTACCACCAACGATGAAACGCTCTTTCTGAAGCTGAAGGCCCTTGCCAACTACGGCTCTGACCGCAAGTACCATAACCTTTATAAAGGGATAAACTCACGCCTTGACGAAATTCAGGCCGCGGTGCTGGACGTGAAGCTGAAATACCTCGACGCCGACAACGCCCGCCGCCGCGAAATCGCCCTGTTCTACCGCGAGCACATCACCAACCCGCGCCTGGTTCTGCCGCAGACCTGGGACGAAAAGGCCGCTGTCTGGTATGTGTTCGCCGTGCGCACGGAAGAGCGGGACGCGTTCCAGCGCTATCTTGCGGACAAGGGCATACAGACGCTCATCCATTACCCCACGCCGCCGCACAAGCAGCCCGCCTATGCAGAATGGAACGATCGCTCCTGGCCCATCACGGAAAAAATCCACCGCGAAATCCTTTCCCTGCCCATGTCGCCGGTCATGACCGCTGAGGAAATCCGTTTCGTGGCGGACACGGTCAACGCCTGGCGGTAAGGGATGCTTGCGTGAAGACGCTGCGCTTCCAAAGGTATTGAATTTTTTTGTAACCTATAACCAGTACACAGGAGTGTGTTATGAAGGCAAAGTATAGAATCATGAAACATGTGTATAAATCATTAAACAATCATATTGCTGAACTATGTAAAAATGAAAAAATTTATATTTTTGATACTATTATGTTTAAGCTATGGAATCATTGCGCCAAAAAACTGGAAAAGAAAAATATCCTTACTTTTGATCATAGCGTTCAAGCACGGCTCCT
>NZ_CANRLT010000106.1 GCF_947631555.1 uncultured Mailhella sp.
CACACACACACAGCAAGCCGGAACGCAGCCGGACGAAGCTTCCTTGAGACTACGCATTTTGATCTGATCGTCAGTCTTGGTGTAAATTGTGGGGCCGCATGGTATCTCAGAGATTTTGGCCTGCGAACAGCGTCTTTTCCTTTTGATTGGCTGCGCGGGGCCACGTTCAAGAGGCATATAGAACTCATACTTAATGATTTCAAGGGTTTTTTTGAAAAAGACAAGCTGAAAAAGATAGCTGCTAATGAACATAATGACTTCTATGAAGATAAAGAGAGTGGTTTCATTTCCTTACATGATTTTAAAAAAGACGTACCTTTAGATGTAGCTTATCCTGAAGTCATAAAAAAATATCAGCGCAGGATCAAGCGTCTTTACGACTCAGCTGGAGATGCGAGATATGTTCTTTTTGTCTGGTGGGGAATTGAAGGAGAAAGTATTTCTGATGAAGATATGATTGATGCGCAAAAAATGCTTTCGCAAAAATTTAATAAAAATGTTTATCTTTTGATGATTCAAAACGATAATACTATTAGCACTATTGAAGAAACATGTCCAAATATTTTTATTACAAATATTACAGCGCCTATCGACAACAGTAAAGGGGTCAAAGGCGATGAGGCAATAGGAAGTGTAATTTTTTCAAGAATAAAATTGTTGAGGCAGCGAAGAGCAAAGATATCCAGCCAATGTAAAAAAATATTGATTCAAATAGTTTGTGCTTTCGTCCCAATCAGATCAGTTCGATACAGAGTGCGGGTCATGCTGAAACAGAAAATACTTGGGCAAGATGCCTGATTGACCTTTTGCCGGTAAAGGATTCGAAGCTCTCCCTATGCTGCGTGGCATACCGCAGCTTTTTTGATGGCTGTTTTACCTCCAGAGGGGGTTGACAGGGAGCATGGAAAATTGCCGCCTCTCTTCCCGGTGATGCCGGGAAGAATGGCGGCGAGCCATCTCATAAACGTCTGAAAAGGGCTGCGGCGTTCACAAGCCAGGTCTTCAGCAGCTCAAGCCGCGGCCTCCCCCTCAGGTCATGGGTATATGCAGCTCCTGCCCGCAGGACAACCAAGGTTTTGCGGCGGATGTTCTTCCCTGGTCAGACCGATCTGATCATCAGCCGGGATACTGCTCCAGGGCCGTGTGATAGGCTTCAAGGGCCGCTTCCAGATACGCGCCCTGGGGACGCTGGGGCAGGCTCCAGGCCAGGGCGTGCAGTCCGGCGGCAAGGTCGCCCCAGTCCACCCAGCCCATATGGGCGAGGCGCAGCACCCGTTCCTTGAGTTCGGCCTGTCCCGCCGTGAGGATGACTCCGTATTCCCTGAAGGCCTTGTCCACCACGGGAGACGCGGGGATGTCCGGCGGCAGGGCGATGCTGGTCAGCCCCCAGGTGCAGCGGCCCTCTTCCTTGACCAGAAGCTCAAGTCCCATGGCCTTCACGCCCGTGCGGGCCATCTGCGTCAGCGCCCACTGCTTGCGGTAGACGGCGTCCATGCCGAATTCGAAAAGCATGGTCAGTGCCTCGTGCAGGCCCATGAGGAGGCTGATGGGCGATGTGTAGTGCGTCTGATTCTTGAGGCAGTTCGCCCGTTCCTGGAGCAGGTCGAAGTAGTAGCATTGCTGGGGCATGGTTTCCACGCGCTTCCAGGCGCGTTCCGAAAGCGCGATGAACGCCAGCCCCGGAGGCAGCATCAGTCCTTTCTGGGAGCCGGTGAGCAGGCAGTCGATTCCCCAGCCGTCCATGTCCACAGGGGAAATGGAGACGGCGGAAATGCCGTCGGCCACCAGCAGCACATCGCGGCCGCGGGTCACGGCCGCCGCTTCCCGCACCGGATGGAGAACGCCGGTAGAGGTTTCGGAAATCTGCATGAAGACACCGCGGATGGCCGGATCCGCATCGAGCATGGCGCGGATCTCTTCGGGGTCGAAGGAAGCCCCGGCAGGGCGGCTCAAAATCACGGGTTCAAGGCCGCGCATTTTCACAATGTCCACCCAGCGCCTGCCGAAGTATCCGGCTTCGGCCACCAGCACCTTTTCGCCCGGCTGGAAGAGGTTGAACGCCGCGGCGGTCATGGAACCGGTGCCGGAGGAGGCCAGCGGGATCACAGGACTTTCCGTGTGGAACAGCTTCTTCAGCAGAACCTGATTTTCGGCGAGCAGGGTTTTAAATTCCTGCTTGCGGTGATGCGGGATGGGAGCGGCCATGGCCAGCCGCACCCGGTCGGGGATGGGCGTGGGGCCTGGGGTGAGCATACGGACAGCCTGGATGGAAGACATGAAGCAGTACCTCTCCTTCAATAAGGCGAAACAGGGCGCGCCTGGCGCGGCAACGCTGTCCACGCTACAAAAAAAGCTCCGCACTGACAAGAGCGCGGCTTCGGGAAGAAGGACGTTCTTATCTATCCTGAAAACTCAGGCTCTCCCCTCGAAAATTTCTTTCACGAGGCGTTTCTTTCCCCGTGTCCGAGCGCAGTGCTCAGGCGGGGAGCTGGAACAGAAATGCCTTGAGGTAGGCCGTTTCGGGCATGGCCGGATGGATGGGGTGATCCGGTCCCTGAAAGCCCTGATAGAGCAGCCGGGCCGGGCGGCAGCGCTTTGCGGCTGCGCGGGTGACGGCGGCGCGCAGCGCATCCGCTTCCAGATGGTGAGAGCAGGAACAGGTCATGAGCAAACCGCCCGGCTTCACCAGATCAAAGCCCAGCTCGTTGACGCGTCTGTACGCTTCCAGCCCCTGGCGGGCGTCTTTTTTGCGCTTGATGAAGGCGGGCGGGTCGAGGCAGACGGCGTCAAAGCGCCGTCCCTGGGCGCGCAGTTCGGCCAGCCGTGCCAGTGCATCGCCCTGAAGCGTCTCGATGGCCGCTCCCGTGCCCTCGGCGTTCCGGCGGGCGTAGTCCAGAGCCTGGGATGAGGCATCCAGAAAGCACACCTGTCCGGCCCCGCGGCGGGCGGCAAGCGCGCCGAAGCCTCCGGCGTAGCAGAAGGCGTCCAGCACCGAACAGCCGGGCATTCCCCGCAGAGAGGCCGAAAGCGCCGCACGGTTCATGCGCTGGTCGTAGAACCAGCCGGTCTTCTGGCCGGAGCGCAGGGGCGCGGCATAGCTCACGCCGTTTTCCTCCACGGTAATTTCCTCCGGCGCCGTGCCCAGTGCATCCTTCTGAAAGCGTTCCAACCCCTCCAGCGCGCGGGATGCCGTGTCGTTGTCCAGCAGCAGGGAACCGGGGTGGAGAAGTTCGTCCAGCACCTCGATGAGCGCTTCGGTCTGCGCCTCCATGCCGGCCGTCGTCACTTGGCAGACCACATGATCGCCGTGTCTGTCCACCACCAGTCCGGGCAGAAAATCGCCCTCCCCGTGGCAAAGCCGGTAAAAGGGCCGTTCGAACAGCCGCTCGCGCAGGGTAAGAGCCTCAGAGAGACGGCGGCGCAGCAGGGCGGCGTCCAGCGGTTCATCCTCACGCCGGCTGACCAGGCGCACAGCGATGAGCGAGGCGGGGTTCACATAGCCTGTGCCCAGGGGCCGCCCGTCGCTTCCGGCCACCCGCACGGGCTGCCCGGGCGCAAAGGCCGGAAGCGGAGAGCGCTTTACATCGATCTCGTTGCTGAAGATCCACAGATGCCCGGCGCGAAGCCTGCGATCTTCGCCCTTTTTCAAAAAAATCGTTTCCATGTTTCCATCTGCCATCAATCCTCTCCTGCAGGGGGAAGCGGACGGCCTCGCCCTGAAGCAGGGGATGACGGAAAAGAAGTTCATTGCTTCGGCGCGTTGTCCATCACCCTTTTCGTCATGAAGGGAAGGTTTCAAACCTCACGGGAAGTTTTGCTGAAAAAAATGTCTGAAGGGAGGCCGTCCCGGTGAGCGTTCAGAAGAGCCGCAGGACAAAGATGCACAGCCACAGGGCCGCGTTCAGGGCCAGCATGAGGAAGACCGCCGCGGACGCCATGTCCTTGGCGTACTTGACCGCCAGGTCGCGTTCGCGGGTGATGCGGTCGAGCGTGACCTCGAGGGCGGTGTTGATGAGTTCCGCCATCATGACGAGCAGCCACGCCCCCAGCGCGATGAACCAGATGCCTGCCGGCTTGCCGCAGACGGCCAGAAGCACGATGAGCAGCACGAGGACGGCCGCCTCCTGGCGAAAGGCCAGGCTCAGGCGCAGACCCGTGCCCAGCCCGGCCAGTGAGTAGCCCGCGGCCTTGAAGATATGCAGGAATCCTTCCTTGAAATGCCGTGTGTCCATGGTCATTCCTTCTCGGGTCCTTTCCCGATTTCAAAGGAGCGGAACTGCCCGGACTGCCCGTTGGCCTTGGGGCATTCCTTGCGCAGATAGCAGATCTCACATGCGCCGTGGAAGGGGTAGGGCGTCAGAACGCTGAACTTGGGCAGCATGGAATGGGTCACGTCCTGGTAGTCCAGTCCCTCTGCTGCCAGAACCTCGCGCAGGGCCGCCGTGGGCTGGGGGGCGGGAGCGCAGCCCGCGTCCTCCACCTCCGGCAGGAGCTGATAGACGGCGCACTGGCACATGGTCTGGGCAAGGGCGCTCAGGCGGTAGCCGTATTCCGAAGATTTGGCCCATTCCTCGTCCACTTCCTGTTCCACGGAAGGGTCAAGCCACAGGGCCAGGTAGCGGCCCTTGCCGGTTTCCAGCTTGACGGCGTGCAGCAGGGGAAGCCAGCGCTCCCAGGTGTCGGCAAGCTCTTCCAGAACCTTGCCGCCCAGCCGTTTTTCCTGAAGCAGGCCCAGCATAAGTTCAAAATCGAAAACGGGACGAACGTCCAAAGTTTCCCTGGTGTAGCTGTTCATGTTTTTTTCCCTGGCTAAAAAATGCTTTCAAATAAATGATGATACCTGCCGGGGCTTCCACCCGTCAAGGGCGAAACGTTCATCTTCCGCACAGCTGCCGGGCGCGGTTCCGTCTTTACTTGTCCTGCAAGGCAGGATAGAAGAGGGGGGAGACCGCATCTGCGGCAGCACAGCGAGGTGACCATGAGCCAGATGAAATATCCCAGCCGCATCCGTTATGAATACACCCAGGATCCGGACTGCCGGCTTCAGTACACGCACGGCGTCTGGGGCGGGATCAATCCCCAGGGAGAAATCGAAGTCAATTTCTATGTGGAAAGCGACAAGCTGCCTTCCTTCTCCGAGCGTCCTGTGGAGCCGGACGGAGCCTTCGGCGCGGAAGTCGTCCCCTTCGATGAGGAAGAGCGGGTCATCACGCGGCACATCCATTCCCGCGTGCTCTTCAACTACCACACCGCCCGCGCCCTGATGGAATGGCTGGAAGAGAAGATCGACACGCTGGAGCTGGAAGAGAGCGCCTCCTACGACGCCGACGACCCCGGAGCGGGAGTGCAGCAGTGACGCCCAGGCGCAGCCGCTGGCAGATCGGCGGCGAGGACGAGGAAGTCCGCGTCAGCCGCTCTCAGAAGAAGCGGGACAGCGCAGCACTTCAGGCCACCGGAGAGACATTGGCCCGTATGCCCGCCGCACGCCGCGCCCTTCTGCCTCTGCCACCGGAGCTGAAAGACAGTCTTGAGGAATACGACCGTCTCTCGGCGTTCGAGGCCAGACGGCGGCAGCTCCAGTACATCGGCCGCCTCATGCGCGAGGCCCGCGAGGAAGGGACGCTCCAGCCCCTGCTGGACGCCCTGGCCCGGCTGGAATAGCCTTTAAGAGCAGCCGAACTTCCAGTTCGGCGAAAGGCGTCCTTCGGCCACATCCCTAACCGCCGGAGGCGCGAGCGTCAGCGAGCTGATAGCGAAGGCGGCGTGTTTGTCCGGCTTCTGCCGGCAAACATGGTTACGCCGCCGA
>NZ_CANRLT010000107.1 GCF_947631555.1 uncultured Mailhella sp.
GGCGAGGATGGTGGCGATGTAGGTGTTGGCCGGAACGATGATTTCATCCCCCGGGCCGAAGTCATGCGCCCGGATGACCAGTTCGAGCGCTTCCAGCCCGTTGGCCACGCCCAGAGCGTACTTTGTGCCGCAGTACTCGGCAAAGTGCCGGCAGAAGCGTTCGTTCTCTTCGCCCTGCAAATACCAGCCCCTGTCGAGAACGGTCTTAATGCGTTCGTCTATCTCACCGCGGAAACGGTTGTTCACTTTAGCAAGGTCGAGAAATGAAACCATGATTGACTCCTTCTAGTGAAGTTTGTATTAATAGTTGTATCCAGTCTTATTTGTTATCACCAAATATTCTTTTATTTATAGAGTAGCTGTTTATACATTGCTGCTTTATTGTTTTTGAACAAATGTCAGGAAAAACATATTTTCCATAGATATCTTTTTTATATATTGGGAAACCAAAAAATTTTAAGTGTTTCTGCTTTTTATTATTTTTCAGATATCCTACCTTCACACCAAAAATATAATAATCTAGTGTATCAAGGTGTGTAACAGTTTTATATATTGGGAATCCAAAAATTTTTAACTTCTTCTCTTTTGTATCATTTTGAAGTTCTCCTACTTGTACATTAAAAATATAGTAATATACTTTACCACGGTGAGTATCAGATTTAACAATTGGCAGCCATAATAAATAGTATCTTCTTGCAAAAATTCCTAGCTCCGAGTTATACGGCAAATACTTCAAGCATTTTTTAATTTTTTCATATGTTAAATTAGTTGAACTAATGCACTGTAATAAGTCTTTACCAGTAAATTCTATATTGCCGTGCTTTTCTTTGTAGTAATTAAAACATTTTTTACCATATTCCTCATGTTTATGAAAAACGCTTATATCATCAAGCATTTTATTAAATGACTGCAGAGTGTTAAATGATGGCTTAAGAATTTCCTTCTCACGATCTGCTTCTTGCGGTGAACTAAGAGAATATTCATAACAGTCAAAAAGCCAGCAAAAGTTATCCTGATAAGATTGATCTGTAGGGTTCTGTGAAGCTATGACGGGCAAAGATAACACTGCAAAATTTAAAAGAGCTGTCCCCATTGCAAAGCCGACATCTGTATGCTCCTGCAAATAGGCATCCCGCTCTTTACCAGTCATAAGTCCTTTAAAAATAAAATTTATATCCTTAAATTGCGTACAATATTCTTTAATTGATTTTTCATCAGGGCCATTACCAATAATATGAAAATTTTTCTTCTTGCTGGTAGAATAGGCTGAAAAATTTTTAATAAAGTTTTTTATCGCTCGCGTCTTTGAACCAACTATTCGCCCCAGCCAGACAACGTTTATTTCTTCATGGCGAGTATTTTGTTCATCAGAAGGATGGGATATTTTTCTTAATTCTTCATGAAGCTTTTGTATTTGTTTTAATATCGCCGCTTGCCTTTCATCTGGTTCTTCATTCGGTAACATATCTTCATTCAAGAAAAATAATGGAATATATTTTTTTTCAAAACGTTGCTTAAATTCATGACATGCTGATGCCCAGCATGCAAAATTCATAAAAGCTAGGGCATTATTTTCTTTTAACATTCTTCCTAGTTTATAAACTGTTTTTTTTCTAAATAAAACTCCCCAGGATATATTAGTAGTCCAATGATAGCAAATTATTTTTATATTTTTTGCTTTAATATTTTTAACACAACCAATTCTGTCATCTGGCATAAAAATACAAGAATCATCTTCCAAATCCCAATCCATAGATTCATACGGTATATAATGGATATCGTCCTTTGGAAAAAATTTCTTTCCAGTTCTTGTTACAATTCCATCTGAAAAATCTATAATACCTACTTTTATATTTTCTTTTACAATTAAATATTCCATAAGTCTTAATACAAAAAGATTTCCACCTCCAACAGCATAACAAAATTCAAAAAAATATATTCTCTTTGGCATCTTAGAAGATCCATCATTCAGATTTTCGTTCTGCTTAAAAAAAAGACTATGCTTCGTATTCATGGTTCTACCCCAACATGGAAAAGAGTTTGTCTTTGTTTTGCCAATAAATTTCTCTCGTCGTTATAAAAATATAATCAAGATCTGTTTCACCTATAATTTTGGAACCGCATATTTTATGGTATCGCACTACCTTGGTATTAGATTTGCGTACATCTATAACAGATTCTTCAAAATTAAACACTTCAAAGGCATATCTTCTAAATAATAAATGCCCTTCAAAGGATTCTTGAGGACTCGCGCCATCCTTCATGAGCCAGCTCCCTCCGGTAAATCGTGGTCCCTGTACATTATATATGCGTATTGTCCCCAGTGGCTCATGCTTTTTATTTTCAATAATAAAATACCATTCGTTATCCAGAGTAAAATAACGTTTCAAATAATCGATCTGCTTTTGCAGGTCAGGGTCTGTTTTATGCAGGAAGCGTGATTTCTTCTCATCCGTGCGGAGTTCCAGAATGAACGCAGCATCGTCCAGCCTCACCTCCCGCAGATTGACATATTTCCCCTGAAGCATTTCAGGATGAACAATCCTGGCCATAACATTCTCCTTGGCAACATGAAATTATTCTTGAAAGTTCCCGAATGCGGTCGTGTCCGTCCCGGAACACGCCGCTAGCTCTGGCCTTGCCCCCGAGTTCTCCGAACGTATCGTAGCGAGGGCCGCTTCCTTCTCCTCTTTGGCGAGCGCGTAGGGAGGCAGCTGAAAAAGCTCGTCAAGCGTCATGGCCCACCTCTTTCAGAAAGATGTCCTCAGGCTCGGAAAACACGGCTCCGAACGCTGCATAGAGGTTCATTACCGCCGTGTTCTGCGTGCTTATGCGGCCATTGAGCCGTTTGACGCCGCGCACGGCAGCCTCGCGGCAGGCTCCGGCGTAAAGGGACATGGCTGCGCCCGTCCTGCGGAAGGCTTCTTCCACAGCCGCCAGCTGGACGAACAGTGTGTCCGCGGAAGGGCGGGCAAGGGCGAGGAAGCCCGCGAGCCTTCCGTGCAGGAAGCAGGCCAGCACATCGTCCAGCGCCTCCACCCAGTCCTTCAGCACCAGCGCGGCGATGGAGGCGTCGCAGTCCGGGAGCACATGGAAGCGGCGGTCATAGGGAAAGGACGCGCAGGCAATGCGCAGGAGGTCTTCCCTGTGGCCGTCTGTTTTTTCCAGCTTCTCTACGGGCAGGCGCATGGCCTTTGCCGGATCCACGGGGCAGCGGGCAAGGCTTATGGACGCCTTCAGCGTGCGGTCGGCCCAGAAGAAGCCCCGCCGCTGCATCTCGATTTCGTTCGCGGCCGTAGCCGGGAGCCGCACACGCGCATGGGTGGCGCCCGCAAAATCCCAGTCGGCCGGCTGCGCGGACTCGATGTCCGCAAGACGGATGCTGCCCCAGGCCTTAATCATAAAGCTGCTCCAGCGTTGCATAGCGTGTCTTGCCGGACTCGCTCTTGGGGATGCTCTCCAGAACATGGACATGGAAGGCCGAAGGATTGAGCCTGGTTTTTTCGGCGAGGAAGTGCTTCACCTCCGCCGCAGCGCCCTCGTCAGTGACAAAGACCTGCATGGCATCGTCCTTGCCCGCGCAGGCGACTTCGCAGGAAAAATGGCTCTTGAGCAGGCGCTCGGTCTCGTCCAGTCCCACGCGGTTGCCGAAAATCTTCAAAAAGCGCTTCTTGCGGCCCACGATGGTAAAAAAGCCCTCGGCGTCAAAGGAGGCCATGTCCCCGGTGTGCAGGACGCCGTGCCGCTCATCGCCTTTGGCCAGGTCTTCTCCGCGCTCGGCGTAGCCGAGAGTCACGTTTTTTCCTTCGTAGAGCAGTTCGCCGACCACGCCCGGGGCCGTGATGTCCGCATCGTGCTCGTCCAGCAGGCGGAACCTGCCGCCGGGAATGGCCACCCCCATGGCGCCGCACTTTTCCAGTGCCTTATCCGCGGGCAGATAGCCCATGCGCGGCGAAGCCTCGGCCTGGCCGTACATGACGATGAAGCGCTTGCCCTCGCGCCTTGCGTATTCGGCAAATTTGCCGTGCAGTTCGGGCAGGAGCTTGCCCCCGGCCTGCGTCATGGTGCGCAGGGAGGGGAGCTTGCGCTGGAAAAAGCGCAGTTTGTCCAGCATTTCATAGGTGTAGGGAACGCCGCCGAAGGACGTGGCCTGCTGCCCGCTGAAGAGCGTCCAGAATTCGCGCTGCACCACAGTGTAAGGCGAAAGGATGAGCGCCGCCCCCGCCCACAGATGGCTGTTGATGATGGAAAGGCCGTAGGTGTAGTTCATGGGCAGGGTGGTGATGGCGCGCTCACTCGCATCGATATCCAGCGAAGCCACGATGGACACCGTGTTGGCGCGGGTGTTTTCATAGCTCTGCCGCACGAGCTTCGGCGAACCTGTGGAACCTGAAGTAGTGAGCAGGAGCGCAAGATCCTCGTGCAGGGGAAAGACGTGCGCCTCGGGGCGCTTCACCAGGGCGTAGCCGCGGGCCTCGTACACCACACGGCCTTCATGAGAATCCGCCTGGGCGCGGGGAAGCCAGAGATAGTCAGGCCGGTAGACCGCAAGGAAGCCGTCCAGCAGGGTGCGGTCCACATGTTCATCCAGCATGAGCGGGACGATGCGGTGGTTCAGAAACGCCGCATAGCCCAGAACCGAACCCATGCTGTTCGAGCAGAGACAGAAGACCAGGGAGCGCCCGTCAATGTGCGCTGCCAGTTCCCCGGCCCCGCTGTAGAGCTGGCCATAGGTCAGGCTTTCGCCCGTTTCATCAATGAGCGCGGTGCGGTGTTCAAAGTCAGACAGGTTCCACATGGGCATCTCCGTGGCAAACATCGGACATACGAAATTCCGGGCCGTGCCCGGGCAGGACGAGAAGATTTCTGTCCAGAGACTGTAGAAAGGGCAGCGTCACTTCGCGGTAGCGCTTCGTGCTGCCGCCGGGCAGCCGTGTGAGGACGGGCATGTCCCGGAGCAGGGAATCTCCGGTGAACACCGCCGCATGGTTCCAGAGTATGCAGGCACTTCCGGGCGTGTGCCCGGGGGTGCTCACCAGGGTGAAGTGCTCGCACCCGAAGTCCAGTTCCAGGCGCTCGCCAAAGGTCACATCCGCGGCATAGGTGCGCGGTTCGTAGTTCTGCCGGAAGTGTTCTGCCGTGTCCGTACCGTTCCGGGAATCCTGTATGGCCAGCATGGCTACCACCAGCGCCGGATGGCAGTTGTCCGTGGAGGCTATGGCGCGGCCGCAGGCCTCCTGACAGATGATCTTCGTCTTCCAGCGGGTCTTCCTCAGCTCTTGCAGAGTGCATAGGCCGGAGATGTGATCCGGGTGTTCGTGCGTGAGCAGGACGGTGCATTCCGCAACGCCTGATCCCTGAAGGAGCGCAAGAACCTCGGCGGAAGGATGGGGATCGACAACGAGCGCCCGCGCTCCATCGAGAAGAACGTACATGTTCGTGCGCACGTCCTCCGAGACGAAGCGGAATATCTCGCGGGAAGCTGCCGTCAGTCTGTCCATCCTGCCCGCCTCAGAACGCGACGCCGTACTTGGCGAGAAGTTCCCTGCCCTTGGCAAAGGAACTCAGATCCACGATGTCGTCAGGCTCCAGCATGATGTCGAAGGCCTCTTCCAGCGCGGCCACAAGGCCCATGTGCCCCACGGAATCCCACGCGGGAATGGCCTGAAACGTCAGATCCCGGGCGGTTTCGGCGTCAATGTCAAAGGCCTGCATGAAGGCCTGGGTATATTTTTCTTCATTGCTCATCAGAAAAGCTCCTTCCAGGTTTCAAGA
>NZ_CANRLT010000108.1 GCF_947631555.1 uncultured Mailhella sp.
CTGCGGGGGCGTCTTGGCTGGCAGGGCGTTGTGATCAGCGATGATCTTCAGATGGGAGCCGTGACACAGGGGCGCTCTCTGGAAGAAATCGTGCGTCTGGCCGTGGCCGCGGGCAACGACATCCTGCTCTTCGGGAACAACCTGCACTACGATCCCGCGCTGCACGAACGGGTGTTCCGCGCTCTCATCGGACTTGTCCACCGAGGCGTCATCCCTGCGTGGAGGCTGGAACGCTCCTGGCGGCGTATTGAAGCACTGAAGGCGAGCCTGGGCGGAGCGGCCGCGCACTGACGCTCGGGGAAAGGCAAGTCCCAGGTGCGGCGACGGCTGCGCTTTTTCGAGTGCGACAAAGGGACATGAGTTTGTGAACCCCATGCCCCTTTGGGTATCTGGAAAGTGCGGACAGTCTTCAGCGCATGTCTTTGACGTTGAGCGCCCGCATGGCGTTGAGGATGGACAGGACGGAAACGCCCACGTCGGCGAACACCGCGGCCCACATATTGGCCAGTCCCACAGCCACGAGCATGAGGACACCGAGTTTGACCGCGAGGATGAAGGCGATGTTCTGGCGCACGATGCGCATGGTGCGCCGGGCGATGAGGATGGCGTCTGCAATGCTCTCCAGGTCGTCGTTCATGATGACGACGTCGGCGGCTTCGATGGCAGCATCAGAACCCATGGCGCCCATGGCAATGCCCACGTCCGCACGCGCCAGCACGGGGGCGTCATTCATCCCGTCGCCCACATAGGCCAGTGTGCCCTGAGCGCTTCGGCGGGACATCAGCTTTTCCACCGCGTCCATTTTGTCCGTGGGCAGAAGCTGGGAGTGCACGTCGTCGATGCCCAGGCGTTCGGCCACGGCCTCGGCGGCAGCGCGACGGTCGCCCGTGAGCATGGCGACGCTTTTTACGCCCAGAGAGCGGAGACGGGTGAGCGCTTCGCGGGCGCGGGGCTTGATTTCGTCCTCCACGAGGATAGAGCCAAGGCAGACGCCGCCTTCTTCCACATACACGGCCGTGCCGTTTGCCCCGGCGGGCGGGCAGGAGACCTTCAGCCGTTCCATGAGCGCGAGGCTGCCGGCGTGGATGGTGCGGCCATCGACAGTTGCGCGCACACCGTAGCCGGAAAATTCTTCCACCGTTCCGATACGGGCGGGATCAATGGGCTTGCCCCAGGCTTCACGCAGGGATCGGGCTATGGGATGGCTGGAATCGCGTTCCGCGCAGGCGGCAAGTTCGAGAAGTTCTTCCCGGCTTACGCCTTCGGCAGGTTCGACGCAGGACACGGCAAAACTGCCCCTGGTCAGCGTCCCGGTCTTGTCCAGAGCCAGAATCTCGGTGCGGGACAGTGCTTCAAGGTAGTTTCCGCCCTTGACGAGTATGCCCAGTTTGCCGGCTCCGCCGAGACCGCCGAAGAAACTCAGGGGCACGGAGAGCACGAGGGCGCAGGGGCAGGAGCAGACCAGGAAGGAAAGAGCGCGGTAAAGCCATGTGGACCAGTTCCCCAGAAAGAGGGGCGGAATGACGGCGAGGAGCACGGCGCTGCCCACCACGGCGGGAGTGTACCAGCGGGCAAAGCGGGTGATGAAGTGCTCCACACGGGACTTGCGGCCCGAGGCTTCTTCCACAAGGGAAAGTATGCGCGTGGCCGTGGATTCGCCGAAGGCCTTCGTGACCTCCATATCGATGGTACCGGTGAGGTTCACGCAGCCGCTGATCACGGCGTCGCCCTCAGCAAGCTCGGCGGGAAGGGGTTCACCCGTGAGCGCACGGGTATCCACGGAGGTTGCGCCGCGGCGCAGGATGCCGTCCAGCGGGACGCGCTCGCCGGGCTTCACGCGGATGAGTTCGCCCACGGACACCTCATCGGGGGAGACGCTCCTTTCTTCACCGCTGCGCAGCACCCAGGCCGTGTCAGGGCGGATGTCCATGAGAGCCGCGATGGTGCTGCGGGATTTGTCCACAGCGTGATCTTCAAAAAGTTCGCCTACCTGATAGAACAGCATGACGGCCACGGCTTCGGGCCATTCGCCCAGAAAGAACGCGCCGCCTGAGGCGATGACCATGAGGAAGTTCTCATCGAGAAATTCGCCGGAGCGTATGCCGTTCCAGGCCTGCCGGAAGGGGCCGCGGCCAACGGCGGCATAGGCGAGCAGGAAGGGGACAAGGGCGGCAGGGCGAAACGCGGGAGCGAGCCAGAGCACGAGCAGACCAAGGAGGTAGAGAAGCGCGCTGAGAAGCACCACGCGCCCCCGTCTCTTCATGGAGTCCGGCCATTGATTCCAGAATGCCATGTTCGCCTCACTTCTCGACGAGTACCACGTCCATCTCAATGCGGTGAACGACAGCCTTTACGGCTTCCACAACGCTGGCGAGCTTTTCGTCTTCGATGTCCAGAGTGAGGCGTTTGGTGAAGAAGGCCAGGGAGCAGGAACGGACGCCGTCCAGTGCCGAGATGGCTCTTTCAATCTTGGCGGCACAGTTGGGGCAGCACAGCTTTTCGAGAATGTAGCTTTTCTTCATGACTTTCTCTCCTGTCAGGGGTTCAAGTCCCCTGTTTCTTGCGCTGCGGCCAGGGGCAAGGTCACAGCAGGAAACGTTCACATATACCCATAGGGGTATATGTATAGCGACAGGACGGGACTGTCAAGTGTGCCGGAGAAAAAATTAACCGATACGGGAAAAACGGTCTATGGCTTTGGCAAATTTGGCGATGGTGGCCTCAGCGTCGCCGTGTTCTATGCCTTCGCGCACACAGTGCTGAAGATGCCCTTCCAGGAGCTTTTGCCCCACGCGGTGCAGTGCGCCGCTGGCGGCGCTGATCTGTATGAGTATGTCTTCGCAGGGTACGTCCTCATCGATCATGGCGTCGATGGCCTTGATCTGCCCCAGTATCTTTCTCAGTCTTTTATGAAGACTGTCCGCATCCATACATTGGTGCATACTTCCCTCCCTTGTTTCCAGTATCCTGATGAGCGAGCTTACCCGCGGTGGGCGGGAAAGACAAATATTTTTTCACCGGCACTCAGGAAGTCTGAGGTATTTACATCTTCACCCGGGAGCGGCATGATGGGTTCTAGGAGGAAAACTCATGGAAAAGGACAGGCGCTGCGCATGGTGCCGGAAAGATGCGCTGCTTGGCGAATATCACGACAGGGAATGGGGCGTACCGGTACACGATGACCGCCTGCTCTTTGAACATCTTTCCCTGGAAGTCTTGCAGTGCGGTCTGAACTGGCTGCTCATGCTGAAAAAGCGGGAAATCTTCCGCATCTGTCTTGCCGGATTCCGCCCGGAAGCGCTTGCCGACTTTGCCGAAGCAGACATCGAGGCGGCGCTTTCCACGCCCGGCATGATCCGTTCCCGGCGCAAGATTGAAGCCGTTGTACACAACGCCCGCGCCTTTCTTGCCATACAGCGGGAACACGGTTCGTTCGCCGCCTGGCTCTGGAACTTTACGGAGGGGGGTATGCTCATCTATACGGAGCACGAGCACGGCATCCCGCCCCGCAATGAGCTTTCCGACAGGGTGAGCGCCAGCCTGCGGGAGAGAGGCTTCCGCTTCCTTGGAAGCGTGACGGTGTATTCCTTCCTTCAGGCCTGCGGTCTCGTTAACGACCATGAGCGCAGCTGCCCGCGCTTCAAGGAAGTCATGGGTCTGGCGTCCAGGCATGTTTTTATCGGATGATCGAATGATGAGGAGAATCAGGAGGTTGTTATGAAATATGTTCCGCTTCTGCTGGCCCTTTGCCTGGCCCTTCCGTGTTTTTCCAGTGTTCCGGCAGACGCCGCCGTGTCCACCTACAGCGAAAAGCTCCCGCATGACGGAAGCATCGAAATTTCCTGGGAAAGTACAGGTCTTGCTCCTGCCGATGCCCAGGCGGAGAGCTTCGTGAAAGAAGCGATAGCCGGGTTCAAGGAGCGTATCCGCGAATTTGATGAGGAACTGGCCGAGGATGGACTCGATCCTGTTCCCTATGCGCTTTCCATAGAAAACGCCGTGTTCAGGACGCCGGGCACGGTAACGGTGCAATGGTCAGTGCATGAATATCTTGGGGGCGCGCACGGGTCTCTGGGCCTGCGGACTCGAATCTATGACGCGAAGACAGGAGAGCTTGTAGCACCGGAGGCTCTTTTTGCACTGCCGGATGCCGCGGAGGAGATCTTCAGCAGCGTGTCACGGCGTGAGCTTCTGGCCCGCGGCCTGCCGCAGGACATGGTGGAGCCGGGGACGACCGCGGGCGAGGGCAATTTTCTGAACCTTATTCCCGACGCGCAGGGCGTCATGCTCTGCTTCGACCCGTATCAGGTGGCACCGTGGAGCGAAGGCGTTGTGCAGGTGCATGTTTCCTTACAGGAACTGGCAGCGGCGCATCCGAAAGAACAGTTCTGGAAGCCGTAAGAGCGGGTCGTGCCCTGGGGAAGGGCCAGCCGTAAGCTCCGGCGGTGGTTAGGGGGCCTTTCCCTTTCCTTTAACCGCCGGAGGCACGCGCGGTAGCGCGTTTGGAGCGGCGAAACCTTCCCCGCTCCGGCAGCGTGACCATGTTTGCAGGCTATGTCCGGACAAACACGCCGCCTTCGCTATCTGCTCGCTGACGCTCGCGCCTCCGGCGGTTGAGGACGTGGCTAGAGGACGCCTTTCGCCGAACTGGAAGTTCGGCGCTGTTCAGCGCTTTGATCTTCCCCGCTCGCTTACCGCAAAGATGCTTGAGCGGGCAAAGCCCGATTGCGCACGGCAAGCTCGCTATCAGCGGCGCAGTCGCCGCGCGCTCTTCCCCCGCTCGCTGCCGGCGCAAGTACACAGTGCCGCACAGACCAGCCCCCCGCCTTTAAAGTTCCTGGAGGGAGCGCCGTAGCACTTCGGCTTTTTTGGATCCGATGCCGGGGAGAGTTTTGAGCTGTTCCAGAGAGGCGGCTTTCATCGCGGCCACGGAGTCGAAGTGTTCCCACAGCAGCCGCGCCGTGTTCGGTCCGATGCCCGGCAGATTCTGCAATTCTCCGCTGAAGGCCTGTTTCGCACGGGCCTGGCGGTGACGCCCGATGGAGAAGTCGTGCGCAGCGTCGCGCACGGCCTGAAGAAAGAGCAGTTCCGGGGAGCCAGGGCGCAGGGGCAGCGGGTTGCTGCGGCCGGGGACGAAGATGCGATCCGAGACGTTGCCCGCCCGGCGATCGGCGTGCCCGTGTTCGTCCCGTGCCTTGGCGATGCCCGCCAGCAGGAAGGGCAGGCCTTCGCCGCTTTCCGCTGCCAGATTTTCGCGCAGCACCTTGTCCACGGAGGCAAGCTGGCCGCGGCCGCCGTCGATGAGCAGCAGATCAGGCCACGGGCCGTCGTGTTCCAGCCTTTTCCGCGCCCATAGGGTCAGCGCGGCGTAGTCGTCGCCGCCTGCGCCTTCAATGTTCCACACTCGGTAGTCTTCACGGCGGGGACGCCCGTCCTCGTAGATGACAGCGCCCACCTTGGTGGCTTCGCCGCCAGTGTGGGATACGTCCACGCATTCGATGCGGGAGACGGGAGAAGGCCAGCGGAAGGCTTCGGCCAGTCTGCCGGAGAGCGGATCGCCGGAGCGGCTGCGAGCGGATTCCCGCGCATTGCTGCGGGCCATCTCCAGGAGGCGGCGGTCGTCGTCGCTGCGGGGCGGGCAGATACGTACGGGGCCGCCGCGCAGTTCGCCAAGTACGGACTCCAGTGCGGCGCGGCTGTCATCTTCCCCTTCTGCGGGGAAGAGCGGGGCGGGCGCGTCA
>NZ_CANRLT010000109.1 GCF_947631555.1 uncultured Mailhella sp.
CTCGCCATTCTTGAGTCGCAGACAAAGGAGTCGTTCCTTGATGCTGACGCTTCCTGGACCGCTCAGGATATTATTGCAAGAAGGCTTTCCATCATCGGGGAGGCCGCGGCTTCCTTGTCCAGAAAATACCCTGATTTTTGCGAAAAACACCCGGAAATACCATTTCGCGTGATTATAGGGATGCGCAATATTCTTGTTCATGATTATGGCGCGATAGACTGGATGCTTGTCTGGAATACGATACAGCAGGATATTCCGCCACTTTTTGCGCATGTTTGCAGCCTGATGCAATTGCTGGATGCGGACTGAACATTATTCCTCAACGTTTTGGCCTCGCCTGGCAAAAAACTTGTGCTTGTGCCAAGCCAGAGATGACCGTGTGGCCTGCGCAAGGCTTCGGAGCAGAGTATGAGCATATTGAGTCTGTCCAATGTTCGCAGCGAAGGCGGACTGCTGCCGGTTGACGTTTTGCAGCGTATTGTGTCCCGCGACAGGGAACTTCCCGGCATGTACCCGAAATTGACGCAGGGCGATCCGGCGGAATCCGTGGAACGGGAAAGGAATCCGTGGAATCTTTCCGGCGGCGAACGCCTGACAGACGCCATCAACCGTTCATGGCAAAAAATGCTGGCCGTATGGCGGCGTTTTGCCGAACTGCGTGACCATCTGCCCGAAGGAGACCCCGGAACACGGCTGACAAGGGAAGAACTGCTGCTTCCGCTTTTTGCCGAGCTTGGCTACGGGCGGCTTGTCGCGGCCCGTCCTGAAGATCGCCTTGTGCGCCATGCAGGCACGACACCTGACAGTCAGGAAAAATCCTGGCCCATTTCCCATTTCTGGCTGCACTCCCCCATCCACCTTGTTGGTTGTGGCGTGGATATGGACAGGAGGACACGGGGCATTGCCGGAGCTGCCCAAAGCAGCCCGCATTCGCTGGTGCAGGAGTTTCTGAACCGCTCCGATGCGCACCTCTGGGGCTTTGTTTCCAACGGACTTATCCTGCGTATTCTGCGGGATAACGCCAGCCTGAGCAGGCAGGCATTTGTGGAATTTGACCTGCAAGGCTTGTTCAACGGAGAATCCTTTGCCGATTTTGCCCTGCTCTGGATGCTCTGTCACGAATCGCGGGTGGAAGCGGAAAAGCCGGAAAACTGCTGGCTGGAACAGTGGATGCAGGAAGGCAGGAACGCGGCGGTTCTTGCGCTTGATTCCCTGCGCAATGCCGTCCAGCAGGCCATAGTCGCTCTGGGGCAGGGCTTTATGGACAGCCGCAATCCGGCATTGAGAGAGAGCCTGAGCAGCGGAGACTTGAACCGGCAGGAGTATTTTCGTCAGCTCCTGCGCCTTGTCTACCGTATCATTTTTCTGTTTGTGCTGGAAGATCGGCGGATGCTGCATGGCCCGGAAGCCACGCCGGCCAGCCGGGAGCACTACCTTCATTCCTATTCCCTGTCCCGCCTGCGCAAACTTGCCGCAAGCATACCTGGCGGCACGCATGGCGATCTGTATGAGGGCCTCAAGCTGGTCATGGACAGGCTCGAGAGCAGGGGCTGCCCTGAACTGGGCCTTGCCCCTCTGGGCGGTTTCTTGTGGTCGGACAAGGCCCTGCCGGACATTGCCGCGTGCAGTCTGCGTAATACCGACCTGCTCAAGGCCATACGGGAACTGGCCTTTACGGTCAGGGACTGGCGAAGACGCCCCGTGGATTTCCGCCATCTGGGAGCAAGGGAACTGGGTTCCGTGTATGAATCCCTGCTGGAGCTGCATCCTGTGGTGGAAAATGGCGAATTTCGTCTGGACGTTGCCGCCGGAAACGAGCGAAAGACCACCGGCTCCTACTACACACCCACCCGGCTTATTGACAGTCTGCTGGATTCCGCCCTTGAGCCGGTCATCAACCAGACCATCAGCCGAACCATGAGGGACGCGGGCAGCGTGGAAGCCGCCGAAACCGCCCTGCTCAACCTGAAAATCTGCGATCCGGCCTGCGGCAGCGGGCATTTTTTGCTGGCAGCCGCCCAGCGTCTGGCCAAACGCCTGGCCGCGCTGCGTTCGGGCGATGAAGAACCCGCCCCGGCAGTCCTCCGCCATGCCCTGCGTGATGTCATAGGACGCTGCGTGTACGGCGTGGACCTCAATCCCATGTCGGTGGAGCTGTGCAAGGTGAGCCTGTGGCTGGAGGCGGTGGAGCCGGGCAAGCCGCTCTCGTTTCTGGATCATCACATCCAGTGCGGCAACAGCCTGCTGGGAACCACGCGGCAGTGCATCCTGAACGGATTGCCGGAAGAAGCCTTCGAAGCGCTTGCCGGAGATGACAAAAAGGCGTGTACCGCCCTGCGCAAAAAGAACAGGAACTATCTTGAGGGCGTTTTTGGCGCACTGGGCAGGCGCAAACCCGAAGCCTGGCAGAATCTTCTTGCCGAACAATGGCGGAAAGATTTTGAGTCCCTGATGAATCTGGCCGCCCCGCCGGATCTGGACGCCATGCCAGCAAACACCATTGCCGAACTGGAAGCGCAGGAAAAGGCATATCATGACTGGATGGGTTCAGGGGACTGGAAGCGGAAAAAGCTGCTCTTTGATATGTGGTGCGCGGCCTTTGTTGCGCCCAGATATTTCCCCGAACTGGAAAAGTACCCCGGCGTTTTTGATGACACGCCCATTGGCATTAGCTCCGGCACGATACAGGATTTCGCTTCCGGCAGGCAGGAGAGCCGGTCGGCACAGTCTCTCGCCCGACAGATGGCCGGGCAGTATCAGTTTTTCCATCTCGCCGTGTCTTTCCCCGAAGTGGAAGCCAGGGGCGGATTTGACGTGGTGCTGGGTAATCCGCCGTGGGAACGCATCAAGTTGCAGGAAAAGGAATGGTTTGCCGCAATCCGTCCGGATATTGCCGAGGCCCGGAACGCGGCCGCTCGCAAAAAGATGATAGCAGCGCTGAAAAAGGATAATCCGGCCCTTTATGCCGCCTACACGCAGGCTCTGCGCGATGTGGACGGGCAAAGCCATTTTCTGCGCAATAGCGGGCGCTTTCCGTTCTGCGGACGCGGTGACATCAACCTCTACACCGTCTTTGCCGAGAACATGCGCAACATGCTCAACGACGGCGGCCGCCTGGGCTGCATTGTGCCCTCCGGCATCGCCACGGACGACACCACCAAATTCTTCTTCCAGAATCTGGTGGAGACACAGAGCCTTGTCAGCCTGTACGACTTCGAGAATAAGGGAATTTTTCCCGGCGTTCATGCCAGCTACAAATTCAGTCTGCTCACCGCCGGTTCCGGGGCAAAGCCTCTGGCCAGGCAGGCGCAGTTTGTCTTCTTCGCCCACAGCACGGACGAGCTGCGCGACCCGCAGAAGCGCTTCACCCTCTCCCCGGCGGACATCGCGCTCCTGAACCCCAACACCCGCACCTGCCCCATCTTCCGCAGCAGCAGGGACGCGGAACTGACCAAAGCCGTCTACCGCCGCGTGCCCGTGCTCATCCGGGAGGCGCGGGATGGCCGGCCCGAGGAAAATCCCTGGGGTGTAAAATTTAACAGAATGTTCGACATGTCCAACGACTCCCGCCTCTTCCGCACGCGGGAAGAGCTGGAAGACGACGGCTGGCTGCTCGCGGGGAACGTGTTTGAAAAGGCAGGGAAGAACTGCCTGCCGCTCTACGAAGCCAAGATGATCCACCACTTCACCCACCGCTGGGCGACGTACCGGCCAGGCCGAGACGCCGCGCCGGAAACACGGGACGTCACGCTGGAGGAGCTGCAGAACCCGCACTTTTGCGTCCAGCCGCGCTACTGGGTGGCGGAAGAAGAAGTGCGCCGCTATCTCGCCGCCATGGGCTGGAAGCACGGCTGGCTCATGGGCTGGAGGGATATTACAAACGCAACGAATGAACGGACGGTGGTCAGTGGTTTTATACAAAAGAGTGCAGTAGCGGATACCTATCTATTACTGTTTGGCAATCATACATTGAAATATTTAATCCCGTGCTGTTTAAATTCTTATGTATGCGACTATATCACTCGCCAAAAAATTGGCGGTGTCCATTTAAAATTTCATTATTTTCGTCAATTGCCGGTATTGCCTCCTGCGGCTTTTTATTCCCCCGCCCCATGGCAGCCCTCTCTCAGTCTCGCCGAGTGGCTGCGCCCGCGTATTCTGGAGCTGAGCTACACGGCGGAAGATATGCGCCCCTTTGCCGAAGACCTGGGCTTTCACGGTGACCCCTTTGCCTGGGATGAAGCGCGCCGGGCAGAACTTCGCGCCGAACTGGACGCGGCCTTCTTCCACCTGTATTTGCCTGCCAACTCTGATGGCACATGGAAACAGGCAGAAAAAGAGACAGCCGCGGAATACAAAACCTTGTGCGCCGCGTTCCCCACCCCGCGCCATGCCGTGGATTATATCATGGAGACATTCCCCATTGTGAAGAAGAAGGATGAGAAGGCGTATGGCGGCTATCGCACAAAAGAGGCGATTTTGCGCGAGTATGATGGGATGATGAATCAAAACTGATGATAGGTAAAATTTCTTATTGCAGAGTGTATTATGGATGACCTTCAATTTTTGTTAAATTGGTTTTCAAGAAATGACAAATTAGTTCATGCACAATCTTTTACTCCATTACCTCCGCAACAGCTTGCAGATATATCTGCTCGTTTGGTAAATATATCAAATAACATAAATAATGAGTTTCCAGAATTGGCACAAAGGATTAGATTTTTAAATACTAAATTGGCATTAAATAATTATTGCATTAGTGTAAATATTTTTGACAGACTTGCAGAGCTTATTAATGCGATAAAAAATATATATGATAAAGATAAGAATAATTGGAAATATGTTCATAATAGTTTCTGTAGGGTAGTTAGAACAAAATTTTTACAAGGCCATTATCAGGATGCCGTAACAGAAGCTACAAACATATTGATGATGAGATTAAAGATAATAAATAAACATATTGATAATGACTGTGAGGATATTGACGGCTCAAATCTTGTTGGAAAATTATTTTCAGCATCCAATACAGAAATTACGCTTTTTGACCAGCAGACACGGACGAATAAAGATAAACAGGCAGGATATTCAGAATTTTTCCGTGGGTGGATTTCCGCCATACGGAATAGAAATGCCCATCCTTATGGAGAAAAAATGGATGAAATATCTGCGTTTCAGGAAATTGCATTTATGAGTATCCTTATGAAGGTTTTGGATAACAGAGTATCTCCTCCAATTTTTAAAGATGAGGAGAATCCTTGCTAACCATAAAGTAACTATATAAAATCATGAAAAAATCATTACAAATCTTCAGGAGTGCAGCATAGGGGGTTTCACATGATACTGTGGTTCTCTTCATTTCCTCATATGATTTATAAGATTATATGGTGCTAGTGCGAGCCACAGGACGAAGAACCCCGCTTGTGGCTTCATCGTCATGCTTGTCTGGCACTTCTTTAGACCGAAGCCAAAACCTCCACTATATCCGCCACAACGGCGCAGACATCGGCATTCACGAGGAACGTCGCATCTTCTTCCGCGCCTTTTTCCGCCTTAGGCAGCTTCAGGCCAGACACAGCCAGCCCGACATCCAGCGTGAACTTCACCTGTCGGTTTGGATCGGCGTCCGAGGTGGCCACCAGGTGCAGCTTCTGAATAACCATGCTATCCTTAAGTGCATGAGCCACGGCGTT
>NZ_CANRLT010000110.1 GCF_947631555.1 uncultured Mailhella sp.
TCGGGAAAAGCTGACCGCTTAGAATCAATGCCACAGGGGCTTTTTAGATGTCTACTTGACAGGGGGCAGACCAATACGCAGGGCTTTTTATTCCTTACCCCTGCTGAGCATCTAGTACAGAAACCGTACCTCTTGTTTGCCTTCTGTGCCGTTAGAATCGGCTGTTTTCGTTGACCAGTGTTGCAAAACCGACTAGACCAAAAGATAACGGTACGCAAGGAGAGAACCATGAAAAAATTGCTTGGTGCGCTTATCCAGATATTTCAGCATCTTTGCCCCTTGGGTACGTTTCCCGCAAAGTTTAAAGAAGTCATGACGATGGCCGAACAGGGAGATCCCGATGCTCAGTGGGACGTTGGTTTCAAGTATCTGATAGGCGATGGTGTGCAGCAGGACTATGCCAAGGCCAAGAATTGGTATGAAAAGGCCGCGGCACAGGGGCATGCCATAGCCCAGTTTAATCTTGGCGTCATGTACGATCAAGGTCGGGGCGTTCCGCAGGACTATGCCAAAGCCAAGAATTGGTATGAAAAGGCCGCGGCACAGGGGCATGCCGGGGCTCAGTTTATCCTTGGCATGTTGTACTATTTGGGCCAAGGCGTTCCGCAGGACTATGCCAAGGCCAAGAGTTGGTATGAAAAGGCCGCGGCACAGGGGCTTGCCGGGGCTCAGTTTATCCTTGGCATGTTGTACTATTTGGGCAAAGGCGTTCCGCAGGACTATGCCAAGGCCAAGAGTTGGTATGAAAAGGCCGCAGTACAGGGACATGCCAGTGCTCAGTTTGCTCTTGGTAGCATGTACAATAATGGTCAGGGTGTGCAGCAGGACTATGCCAAGGCCAAGGGTTGGTATGAAAAGGCCGCAGCACAGGGAGATGCCTGTGCTCAGTTTGCTCTTGGTAGCCTGTACAATAACGGTCGGGGCGTTCCGCAGGACTATGCCAAGGCCAAGGATTGGTATGAAAAGGCCGCAGCACAGGGAGATGCCTGTGCTCAGTTCATACTTGGCGTTATGTATGAGAATGGCCAAGGCGTACGGCAGGACCTTGCAGTAGCCAAGGAATGGTTTGACAAACTGTGTGATAACGGTGACCAAAAGGGCTGTGACGAGTATGCCCGCCTGAATCGGTAATCTCGACCGGCCGGAGGCACAAGCGTTAGCGGCTTGGGCGATGACCCCGCTCGCTTACCGCAACCCGGTGCAACGGGCAAAGCCCGATTGCGCGCGGCCTGCGGTAAGCGAGCGGGGAAAGACGGCGGATAAGGAAAGAAAAGGCAAGCCGTCCCCTACTTTGCCGCGGGAGCGGCTTCGGCGGGAGCCGCTGCGGGGGCTTCGGCAGGCTGAGCGGCGGGCGGAGCGGCTGCGGGCGCGGGCTGTTCCACGGTCACCGCCTTTTTGAGGAGCGGCGCAAGCTCGCCCGTCCAGCCGAGGTAGCCCAGTCCCAGAAGCGCGGCGATGAGAACGGCCAGAACCGCTTTCCCCGTTCTGCCGGTCTCGCGCAGGGGATCATGCCCGGTGCGCGTGGCATTGCCCGGCAGCGCGGCTTCGGACGTCAGCGCCCTGCCCAGCAGCAGATTAACCGGAAGCTGACCGTTCACCGCCCAGCCCGAGGCTTCGAGCAGCGGGCCGAGGGTGCGCTTTCTGAGCTTGAGCCAGGCAAGAAAGGCCGATGGGCCGGAAATACAGGCAAACGCCGCCAGGAACAGCAGCGGGAACTGCCACCAGTGCAGGGCCATGAGCATTCCGGCGATGCTGCCCACCGCCGTGCCCAGCGCGCCCAGAGCGATGCCCACGGCGGCGAACAGGCCCACGCTCTTGCTGATGTCGAAGGGCGCCTGCGGCTTGGCCGCCGCGCTTCCAATCTTCTGCGCGGCCGAGGCCATGAGCTTGGATTCCTTGTCGCCGGCGAACTTGTGTATCTGTTCGGCTATCATCTGACTCATGCGCAGGTACGGCGACCACACGGCCTGCTTGATGCTGATGGGGTTGTGCACCAGCTTGACCAGCGTGGCGTCCCAGTCCTGCCCCTCGTCGTCCACATAGACGCCGTTCCGCCCTTCGCGCAGAAAGACATCCGAACCCGCCGTCATGGCGGCCACAATATTCCTGACCTGAGCCGGGGACGTGCCGGAGGCCCGGCGGCGGCATTCGCAGTACAGCAGGCAGAGCTGGCTGAGGGCGGCCATGCCCGCATGCTTGCCCACGTCGGCCACGGGCAGGCACAGACGGCAGCTGCGGCCGTCGATGAACAGCGTGCCCGCCTGGAACGCCGCCGGACGCCTGAGCGAATAAAAGTCGTGGAAGGAGACGAAGTTCATCAGCAGACGGTGCAGATGCCGGTAGTAAAGCGTGAGCCTCTCCAGCTCGGCAAGGTCGCCGGAAGCGGCGGGCACGGCCAGATCCCGCGCCATCATGTCCTTCAGTTCCGCGGCTTCCGGACCTGTGAGCAGCGCCTGAATCTCCTCGTCTGTGAGCGCCGCCAGCGCCGCCGCAGGATCGCCGGCCGGCAGGGACGCCGCGGAAGCCGGAACCGGGCGTGCCGCCAGCGCCGCGCCGTAGGGCGAGAACGCGGCCTGCACCGCGTTCCAGTCGTCTTCCGTCATCACCGCCGCATCGGGCAGAAGCGGTGCGATGAGCCGGAAGAAGGCCGCGGCCTTGGATCGCCATGCCGGATTGAGCCCGAAATCCAGCCGCAGGGGCGCGTCCGGCCCGATGTGCGAAAGCGGCAGCGCGGCCAGGGCTTCCGGCGCCAACAGCCCGTGTTCATCGGGAACGGCAAGCAATTCCTCGGCGTTGAGCGAGGCGGAAGACTGCGGCGCAAAGGCGGCAAGGCGGCAGCGCAGGAAGTAGTCGTCCAGCTTGTCCTTCAGCTCCGTCATGAGCGTCCAGGCCGCGGCGGTGTCCTCTCCCAGGGGATGGGGAGCGGCGTTCACGGCGGCGCGCCAGTCCTGTTCAGCCTTGAGTGCGGCCAGAAACGCGTCCACCCCGGCGGCGTTCAGTCCGGTCCGGCCTCCGGCGTCCTTCTCACCGCCCGCCACGGACAGCGCGGTCCGCACAAAGGCGGCCTTTTCGCCCAGATCGTCATGCGGGGGAAAGATGCCGTCGCCGTTCAGCAGCAGGGCGTTGGCGGCTGCGGCGGCTCCGGCCACGTCGTCCGGGGTGACGGCCTGCTGGTCCTCCTTGCCGAGGTTCTTCAGCACGGCGGCTGCGGTGGCGGCCAGATGCCGGCCCTCTTCGGTATCGGCAAGAGCGGAAAGGGGCAGCGCTTCCGGGCGGGACGCCATGTCCGCGGGATGGGCGAGGCGGCGGCAGGCCCATTCCACGGCTTCCAGCACTTCGGGAATGCGTATGCGGCCATCGCCGTCGCCGTCGAGCAGCGCCAGAGTGCGCGCGTCAAATTCCAGCCCGGACGCCGGGCAGCTCAGCGCGGCCCAGAGCTTGGGGTCAAGTTCCCGCAGGCGGCAAAGCTCCTCCGAAGTCTCCAAAGTCACCTGATCCATGCCGCCGAGCCGATGAAACGCCCATGTCACCTGCCTGTCCTGTTCCATGAAGACCGCCTTATGCAAAAATTTCCGAAGTGCCGTTTTTCCAGAAAAAAGCCGTGGATGGCTGTATTCTTCCATACCTCTCACGCCTTGTCCAGCCATGTCCGGAAAACGGGCGTTCCTGTCAGGCCTCCCATGTCCGGAAAACGGGCGTTCCTGCCGAGCTCCTCCGCTCTCCCCTGCCGGAATCTCCCGCGGGACAAACGCTGCCATCGGACAGGCCGGAACCTTCCCTCGGGGAAGGATTTTCATCATCCTGAAAAAGAAGAGATTTCTCACGCCGCACCGCTTCAGCGCGCATTCTCCCCTGCCGCAGACGGCAAGCCGTTCCGCAGAAAAAGACGGAGCAAAAAACTCTGCCCTGCCCGCCATCCTTTCCAGACGTCACGGGCGTCAAATCCCCGGCTCTGGGTGCAGCTTTGCTGAAAAGCCCCACCCTTCGGAACTGTCGGATGGGAACGGGAAGGAAGAGAAAAAGGGAAACAAGCGTCCCCGGAACAGCCCTCCGAAAACGCCGGACGGCGCCGCCCCGCGTCCTGCGCCGTCAGTCGAAGCGCACTCCCCGCTTCTCCAGGTCCTTGACCTTGCGGAAGATCGTGCTGCGATCCACGCGCAGCTCTCTGGCCACGTTCGCGATATTGCCGTACTTGCGCATGGCGGCCTTCAGCACCGCACTTTCCATATCCTTCATGATTTCCTTATAGTTCCGGCCATCGAACGATATTTCCGGCGCCGAGGTTCCGCCGCCGCTGTTCCAGGAAGAAAGTGTGCGCAGAAAGGGCAGGTCGGAAGGCTGGATTATGTTGTCCGAACAGGCGACGACCAGCCCCTGCACCATGTTCTTGAGTTCCCGGACATTGCCGGGCCAGTCGTGTTCCAGCATGGCCTTTTTCGCTTCCGGCGAAAATTCCATCCTGCGCTCGTACTTCCGGCAATAAAAATCCAGAAAAAAGCGGGCCATGGGCAGAATGTCGTCATGCCGCTCCCTGAGCGGCGGAATCTGCAGCACCGCGATCTTCAGGCGGTAATACAAATCGCTGCGGAACTCCCCGTCGGCCACGGCCTTTTCCAGATCCTTGTTGGTCGCCGCGATGACACGCACGTTCAGCCTTTTGGGAGCGGTGGACCCAACGCGCAGAATCTCTCCGTCCTGAAGGAAACGCAAAAGCCGCGTCTGCATGGTCAGGGGCAGCTCCCCTATCTCGTCAAGAAACACCGTGCCCGTGGAAGCCGCCTCGATAAGCCCCACCTTGCCGTTCTTGTTGGCGCCCGAAAACGTGCCCCCCACATAGCCGAACAGCTCCGTCTCGATAAGGCTGGGGGCGATGCTGCCGCAATCCACCTTGATAAACGGGCTGCCGGCGCGCCCGCTTTCGTTGTGGATGCGATGCGCCAGCACTTCCTTGCCGACGCCCGTTTCGCCGAGCAGCAGAACCGGAGCGTCGGTGCGCGCGATAAGCCCCATCTGCCCGTGCAGTCTGCGTATGGCCTGACTTTCGACGATCTCGGGCACGGAATCCACGGTGCTGTTGCCGGAACTGCTGAGCTTCAGGAACACGTCCAGCAGTTCCTTCTGAAACTGCACTCTGCCCTCCAGCTCCTTCAGGCGCCCGCTGTCGCGGATGAGCGTGACACAGAAGGCAGGACGGTGTTCAAAGTCGAAGATGGGATAGCCGTCCAGCACCAGCTTGGTTCCGTCGCGCAATGTCTGTACCCGCGAGACGTGCTTTCCCGTGGCAATGACTTCGGGGTTCAGAACAAGGTCGAAGAGTCCGTTCTGGGAAAGCTCCCGGACATTCTGGCCTATCATGGTGGCGTAGGGAATACCGGTCAGTTTTTCGTAGGTATTATTTAAATAAAGGACTGTCGCCGAGGCATCGGTGATGCACACGGCGTCGTCGAAAAGGTTTAAAAGCTGATCCAGGTGGTCCTGCAGCATCTTTTCCCTCCTGCGTCCTTTTTATAAGAAACTCCGCTCTCTGGCAATAAGGCAGTGAATAGGAGAGTATCACTTTAATAATGATAAAAGTTCTTCGATCTTGCCGTTAACGCGAAATCGCTGAAACAACGCCAGAGA
>NZ_CANRLT010000111.1 GCF_947631555.1 uncultured Mailhella sp.
CTCACCGTGACCGCGAGCTTTACCGGACGGCAGCGGCTCATCCCGCTGAGCAGCGAAGCTCAGAAGTTTATTGAGAAGCTGCCGCGGCACGAGGGCACCCCGTGGATGTTCGTTACGAGCCTGGGAACGCACCTCACCTACATCACCCGTGACTGGTACCAGATACGCGATGAATTCGGGCATCCTGAACTGCGCCTTCAGGATCTGCGCCATACCTTCGCAAACGTCCTGATAAGCATGGGCGTCAACCGCGAAGGCCTGCACACGCTCCTCGGCCACTACAAACCGGAGGCCCTGGAACTGGCGTGTTCGCGGCAGTCAGCAGCGCATGAATGTGCCCGCACATCGACCTTCAGCCGCTAACAAAATTTTGTTGCCACGGGCAGAGAAACCATCCCCCCACCCAATTTCCTTTTGGACTTGTTCAGTAAAGAAGATGAGCGTCAATAACGTGAAAAGCATGACTCCCAAAGTGGAACTTGTCCGCTTCCCTGTCCATGGGGATGAGCGAGGCTCCCTCATCGCCCTTGAGGGAGGACAGGACGTTCCTTTCGAGATTCGCCGCGTCTATTATATCTATGGCGTTAGTGCAGCTCTACCCAGAGGCTTTCACGCACATAGAAAGCTGAATCAGATTCTTATCTGTATTCACGGCAAAATAAACGTCCATTGTGAATATGGTGAAAAGGAAGAAGAGTATATTCTCGATTCTTCAGACAAAGGCCTTTTAATCGGCAGTCTTGTCTGGCACAGCATGACGTTTATTGATGAAGAAAGTGTGCTTCTGGTTATCGCAGACGGACATTATGACGAAGCTGATTATATAAGAGACTACAATATATTTAAGAAGGAAGAAGGCAAATGAGCATGGATTCCCTTGAACTCCAGAAAGTCCTTTTTGACAAAACGCCCCTGCGCTCTGAACTTGTAAAAATCAGGAATACCAGCAGCAACAGGTTTTCTGTAAAGGTTTTCCGTAACCATTCCTTTGAACTGGTTTCCAGCGCCATCAGTCCCTGGCTGCTGTATGCCGGCATGGATATACATTTTGAATACAGCGACTATGACGATTCCTTCACCTTTTTTGATTTCAAGGATACGGAAGACGCATACTTCTTGTGGATAGATTTGTTGAGATATGAGGTTGAAGATCTTAAGTCCTTTGTTCTGGAAAGAGTGCAGGAGTTAAAGTCGAAAACCCGTAAGCCCATTCTGATTGCCACAACCGGAAGAAATCTTTCCTTCGGCGATGAGGTATTCTGCTTCAGCGTTGAATCGCTCAGGGAGGAGGTCGGAGAACCTTTTTTTGACCTGCCGCGCGAATCCCTCACGGGCACAAAACTCAGCAACAAAACCTGTCTTGCCGCGGCCAGAGAGCTGGGGACGAAATATTTTCCGGCGCTTTTCCGTCCTGCCCTGAAAGCGGTGGCCGTTGACCTCGACAACACGCTTTACCGCGGCGTGCTTGGAGAAGACGGCCTGACGGGGATTGTCCTGACGGAAGGGCACAAGGCCTTGCAGGACAAGCTCGTGCAGCTTGCGGGACAAGGCTTCTTCATCTGCGTGGTCTCAAAGAACGATCCGCGCGATGTGGAAGAAATGTTTGAGGAACGGAAAGATTTTCCCTTGCGGAAGGAATTTCTCACCGTCATCAAGGCCTCGTGGCAGGCAAAGTCCCAAGGCCTCCGCGCCATCGCCGAAGAGCTGAACATTGGTACGGACGCCATGCTCTTTGTGGATGACAATCTGGGAGAGCTGGCGGAGGTCGCCGGCAGCCTGCCGGACATCCATGTGCTCCACGCCCAGGACGATGCCTGCAAAACCCTCCGCGCCCTTTCCTGTTTCCCGGGTCTGTTCAAGGCCTTTCAGAACCGGGAAGACGCACTCCGGCAGTCCGATGTGCAGGCCAACGCCGAGCGCAGAAAACTTCAGGAACATCTTTCCCACGAGGAATATCTTAAAAATCTGGGCATGGAGCTTCGCATCCTGCTGAATGATGCGGCAGGCAAGACGCGCATTGCGGAACTCTCCAATAAGACCAACCAGTTTATCTTTACCTATCGCCGTTACACCCTGGCGCAGGTGGAAGCACTTATGGCCAGCCCCGGCAGTGTCATCGTCTCCCTGCACCTTCGGGACAAACTTTCCGACAGCGGCATGATAGGCGCGCTGGCACTTGTGCGGGAAGGCGATACCGCGGTTCTTGATGAACTGTACATTTCCTGCCGCGCTCTGGGGCGGGGCATCGACGACATCATCATTTTTGCAGCTCTCCAGGCCGGTTTGAAAAAATTGGGCGTGGACAAGCTCCGCGTGAACTTTGTGCGGGGCGAAAGGAACCGCCCCGCCGAGATGTTCTATCGCCAGTATCTCAGCGGCTACGTCATGCCCGCCTTGTTTATACCGCGCCCGCAGAGTGAACTTCTGACCATCCTGCATGAAGGAGAACGCGATGAATAAGGAAAAACAGGTCTACAGCCTTCTTTCCGATATTCTAGGAAAGGATGCCGAATATCTCAAGTCCCACGCCTCCGAGACAGGTCTTTGGGATTCCCTGAAGCGTATCGAACTGGTCTTTGCCCTGGAAGAACAGTTTGAGGTGACGTTTTCACCTGCGCAGATTGCGGAACTCAAAACGGTTCAGAATATCCTGGACATCGTGGGAAAGGCATGAAAGAGCGCATCACCGTTTCCGGCTTCGGGTACCGGCTGCGTCCCGTGGAAGTAACAGACGCGCAGTTCATCATCGACACGCGGCTTGAAGATGCCAGGCGCAACTGCTTCATCCATCCCATTTCGCCGGATGTCTCCGAACAGGAAGCCTGGCTGAAGGCGCATGTCGATGTGGAAGACGACTATTATTTTGTGGTGGAAAACCTCATCACCGGGGAGCCTGAGGGACTCATCGGCATCTATCATATAAAGGACGGCGTGGCAGAATGGGGGCGCTGGGTCATCCGCAAGTCTTCGCTTGCCGCAGTGGAGAGCGTGGATTTAATGTATCAGGCGGCCTTTGAGCGGCTTGGCCTTGAGGAGCTGTATTGCCTGACTCTGAGCGACAGCACCGCTGTGGTATCCTTCCACGATGCCATCGGGCAGAAGAACGGCGGCATAATCCGTGACTACTTGTCCATTGACGGCAAAAAGTACGATGCCGTGAAGCATTACGTTGACAGGCAATATTACTATGAAACAGTTCAGGAGACACTCCAAAGCAAGGCGTTCCGTATCTTCGAACGTAGCATGAAGATGGCCCTGGGGGAATGTTCCTTCCACCATATCGGGGTTGCCGCAAAAAATCTGTCCCGTGAACTGAAGGCCTTCCAGATGCTCGGCTACAAAAAGGAGGGAACTTTCTTTGAAGACAGGAATCAGGGCATAGGCGGGCAGTTTCTCGTGGCCAGAAATCAGCCGCGCCTTGAACTGCTGGTCAATCTCCCCGGCTCGGAAACGCTTTCTCCCATTCTTGCCCAAGGCGGCAAGCTCTATCATTTTGGCTATCAGGTGGAGAATTTCGCTAAGGCTCTGGAGCTGTTTGAGCGCCTTGGCTGCCGGGTCATGCGCGAGCCCAGGCCGTCAGCGTATTTTGGCAAACGGATTGCATTTTTCATGCTGAAGAACATGTTTCTTGTTGAATTGATTGAAAAATAAAAGAGCCATAAAATGAAGAAGAAAATAGTTTTCTGGTTTCCTGATCGCAGAATAGGAGGCGGCCCCTTTTATCTGCTCAGAATGGCAGTGGAAATTGCAAAAGACGATAATTATGAAGTCTTTTATATTGATTATGTAGATGGATATACCCATAAAATAGACATAGATACATCAAAAATAACATTTATAGATTTTAAAGATTACTCAGGTGACACTATATTTATTGAAAACGCCATACTTTTTGCACCAGTCTACATGCTGCATAATATGCCATGTATGCTTATGGATACAAAAGTTCTCTTTTTCAATTGGCACCATGAATGTCTCCCTGTCTTACAGGCAAATATGCAGTTTAATGACCTTGAACTGCGTCATTTTATGAACCTTGTCTATAAAAATGACGCTCAAGTCTTTTGCGATATGGCACATTGGGCAGAAAATAATAAATTATCCTGCTGTAATTTTTCAAAAAAATATGTACCTGTTCACATTAATAAAAAAGATAGCAGAGCAAAGATAAATATTATAAATGAAAATGTTGTTAATATAGGTATTTTGGGGAGGCTTGTAACGGATAAAATTTATGCAGTAATTAATATTATAGAATGTGCCAAAAAAATTCAGAAATACTCTATAAACATACATATCATAGGCGAGGGCGATCAAAAAAATAAACTTAAGCCTTATGAAAATTTGCCAAAGGTAAGATTAATATATGCGGGGACTGTCACTGGAGAAGATTTGGACAACTACCTGTGTAATGAAATAGATATTCTCTTTGCTATGGGCATCTCCGCCCTGGAGGGCGGTGCACTCGCCTTGCCAAGCATCATCATTCCCTACTCACTTAAGCCATATCTATTGGATAAATTTATTTATTTATACGATACTTCTGGATATTGTGTGGGCTGGAGTATATCACAGATACAAAATTCTCCTGTAAAAACTGTCACTTTTGAGGATATCATAAACGATATTTATCTATTTAAAAAGAAACATGAAATAGGTATGAAGTGTTTAAAATACACTTCTGAAAAGCATAGTGTGGGAAATTCTGTTAATAATTTAAAGAAGTATCTGGATGACACGTCATTGCAATTTTCTGATGTTTATAAAGTTTATAGAAATCAATATTATTTTAATCAGAGAAAACATTTTGACATCAGAATAAAATCTTATTATAAGATTTTTTATTTTATAACAATATTAAAAACTGTTCATACAGATAGATATATTAAATTCTATTTGTTTGGATTTATTCCACTGCTTAAAATAAAATATAAGAGAAGTTGAAGATGCGAGGATTTTTCAGACATTCATGGACGCAATCTTTTGTATCACCATTTAGACGATTTTGGAGTGTATCTGTGGTCAGTTTTCTCGACCTCGCTAAAGTCAACAACCGTTTCCGCGGTGAGATGGACGAACGCATTAAGACCGTTCTTGACAGGGGCTGGTATGTGCAGGGTGAAGAGAACGAACGCTTCTGCCGGCACTTTGCCGAGTACTGCGGCACAAAGTATGCCCTAGGCGTGGCCAACGGGCTGGAAGCCCTCGAACTGATCATCCGGGCGCATGACTTCGGCCCGGGGGATGAAATCATCGTTCCGGCCAACACCTACATCGCCACCATCCTCGCCATTTCCCGAAACGGTTGCACCCCCGTGCTGGTGGAACCCGAGTGGAACACCTGCAACATTGACCCCGAAAGGATTGAGGCGGCCATCACCCCGCGCACCCGCGCCATCATGGTGGTGCACCTCTACGGCCAGGCCGTGCGCATGGAAAAGGTCTGGGCGCTGGCAGAGAAATACGGCCTCAAGTTGTTTG
>NZ_CANRLT010000112.1 GCF_947631555.1 uncultured Mailhella sp.
CCAGAGACAGCGTCATCGCGGCGGTCAGGACGAGGGAAAGGATTCGCTTCATGTTTTCTCAGTTCCTTTCTGCAGAATGGGATCTGTACCCCTTCATTTTACCACCTGTAATTTCCAGAAGCAAGAAAAAGAGACGATTTCAGGTGATTTCTTCCTGGAGAAGGAAAAATCCCCCGCTTCCGTGCGGCTTGTGAAGGAAGCGGAACGTTTCCCCTTCCTGACAGCCGGTCTGAAAAGATGTGCTCCGTGGAGACCGGGGGCCATCTGCAAAGAGGGCTGGCATTCCGGCAGAAAGAACGTAAACACATAATGAGGTAGTTGTTTTCCAGTAAATTTCCATTTCGGACATGGTGCCTGGGTTCGGGGCTGCGCTGTCGACGCAGCCCCAAATCCGGCATGTGGTTGTCCCCCCAGAGCTGCGATGTAGAGACGTCCAAGGGGTGTCCCGGCTGCTTATCCTCACACTGATGCTTTGACTCCTCCGAACCTCGCTGGTGGGTCCCGCCTCTTCCGAGGAGTCCGAGGTTGAGACTCGGGACTGGTCAAACGCCTTCTGATATGAGATAATGAGCGCAGCGATACCCATACTGTAGAGGGAGTGACAATCATGGCGAAATATGCGCCCCCCGGAACCGGCGCCGGGAACGGAGCCATCCTGGCTCATACACTGGGAGTTCTCGCGAAAGACATCTACATAGTGCACGGCTACACGGATCTTCGCTACGGCCCTAACGGACTGAACGGAGAACTGGAGGAGCGGGGCTGCGAACAGGAAGACGAATGCCTGTACCTGTTCTGTGGCCGAAGGGCAGATCGCATCAAGCTCCTGTACCGGAGCAACGGGTGCAGCGCCTGTTTCCACCTTCGACAGGACCCCGTACAGAACCCCGGACAGGACCTCGAACAGCTCCTCTTCAGGTATTACTGGCCGAGGCAGGGGAAGGACGTGGAGAAAATCGACTTCCAGACCTTCCTCAAGGTTCTCAAAGGGGAGAAGGACGCTTTTCCTCTTCCCAGAGCAGATTCTTAGACCCGCTTCAACCTTCATTCTACGCAGGACTGCCTGTCACACACGGGCAGTCCTTTTTGCTGTCCGTCAAAATGACCAACCGGAACTAATATAAGGTATAAATACCGTCAAAATGACAATAAAGTAGTTCTTGACATTCATCTTTATCCGTCGTAAGATATGAGAGTAATCCTGAGGAAGGAGTTTCGACCATGTCCTGCCTTGTAAAAAGCCGTCACCCTAACGGGACCTGCTATGTGTACGAGTCCGAAAGCCGGTGGGATCCCGAGAAGAGGATGAGTGTCCCGAAGCGTCATCTGGTTGGAAAGATTGACCCTGTGACAGGTAAGATGGTTCCAACAGGCAAGAGGGGACGACCCAGGAAGGATGCAGGGCAGAACGTTGCTCAAAAAGCCTCTGCGATTCAGAAGGCCGAACTGGGCCGGCTCATCGATGAGATGAATGCCCTCCTGAAGGTCATTGCAGAGTGGAAGAGGCAGCAACGGGCTGATCCCTCACAGGCGAGGGAAGAGACCGTCAGTTTGCAGACGCTGAAGATGCAGCTGTTGAAAGCTGCAGCGACTGTGGATGAGTATCTCACAGCTCGTCAGCAGAGTGTGTAACACCGGCCGTACCGGTATTTTCGCGAAAGGAGGTGAGATCCATGGCAAAAGGAGCAAAGTCCACGACCAGGGTGAAGAACGCTCGCGCCAGGACGAATAATTCCAAAGCCGCGCAGGCGCAGAAGCTGCAAAATGCGGCCGATGTGGCCAATGAGGCCGTAAAGGTCACGGTTGTGATGGAGCAGCCGGCTGCGGCTGGGAAGGAAGCCATCCAGGAGCCCGCAAAGCAGCAGACACCGTCAACCTTGGGCAAATCAGCGAATGAGTGCGATTATGGCGATGCCCTCAAGCATGGCAAGCTCACCCCCGAGCAGCTGACGGGCATTTCTGACGAGATGGACAAATGCGACGCCAAGGCCGAAGCCATGCTCAAGGATGAACAGGCGCAAAAGGCGAAGGCTGAGGCTGCCAAAGGTGACCCGGAGCAGTCCGCTGATAACGAGGACGTGCCGGAGGAACTGTATCAGGAGTTTCTGGCTTTCGTCAGCGATCATCCGGATGCTCTGGAGGATCTGGATCTTCTTGTAGAGGCGTTCGGTCAGGCAGACAACGAGGACGAAGCCGAAGGCAAGCGTTATATGCCGCTTCGGATCGTAAGGCTGATTTCCCGCTATATGGACGTACAGGACGCAAAGGCAACCCCGAACCAGGACAGGATCCGTAATGCCTCCCAGCTGGCCCAAAAAGCATTCAGTCCCCTCTTCACGAAGTTGGCGCAACTCAGTGCCAATGTGACCGAGGCATTGAACTGCGAGGATTCCGTGAAGCAGCTTCAACTGCTGGTTAAGGCTGTCTCAGTGCTGCCCAAAATCATGGAGGCACTTGATACCTTTCAGCAGAGGTACGAGGTGGAACGTAAGGCTGCTTCGGAGATTGCGCATATGGCAGATAAGCTGAAGCAGGATGTAGCCACTCTCACCCGCTGGGCATTTGACTGCAAGACTGAGGCTGGAAAGCGCGTGCAGAAAGCCGTAAAGGCCGTGAAGGCCGCCGATGCTGACAAAGCCGCTGCTGCTGCCGCCGAAGGTTCCACGACAGGAACCGCTGGCACTGGTGCTCCTGCTGACGGCACCGATGGTGCTAACGCTCCTGCTGACGGCACTGACGGCGCCAACGCTCCTGCCGACGGCGCTAAGGCATCTGCTGACGGCACCGATGGCGTCAAGGCTCCTGCCGACGGCACCGATGGTGCTAACGCTCCTGCTGACGGCACTGACGGCGCCAAGGCTCCTGCCGACGGCACCGATGGCGCTAACCCTCCCGCTGACAGCACCGACGGCGCCAAGGCTCCTGCCGACGGCACCGATGGCGCTAACCCTCCCGCTGACAGCACCGACGGCGCCAAGGCTCCTGCTGATGGCACCAACGGCGCCAACGCTCCCGATGACGGAAAGAGTGAGAAGCAGGCCAAGAGACTACGGGGTGTAGACTTGTCTGCTGATGAGGCCCAGCATGTCCGTAAATCTCTCGCTGCGCTGCTCCGCGACGGAAAGTTTGCTATTGCCAGAAAGGTGTATCACGAACTTACCGATGCGGAACTCATCTGCAAGAACTGCGGCAGCAAAATGAACCGGAATGGTTGGGTCCTCAGCGGTTACACGGTGAAGTTTATCCCTCCTAAGTTTGAGATAGAGGAGCATTACGTTCAGTCTGCTGTCTGCGAGAACTGTCGTAAGGTAAGGGAGGACGGTAAGCGGACGACTGTCAAGGCCAGCTATGCCAACGAGAAGCTGTCCAACAGAAGCTACCTGACTGCCTCGTTGGGGTCGTTTCTTGGCGCATACTGGGGGTATTATGGCATCCCGAAGTACCGATTGCAGGCTATGACTGCGATGATGGGCTTCCGAATAAACTCGTCTACGATGGGCGTACTCCTGGAGGATCTCCGGCCATGGATACTTCCCATGTACAACCTGCTGACAGAGTTGGGCCTGAGCGAGCGCCTTATCATAATGGACGAGACCTCATGGCACGCCATGGTATACCTTAAAACGAAAGAACGGAGGGACTGCCGGGTCTTTGCGTTCGTGACGGATCCGAAAGGAGGAAAGCCTATTCGAGTGTACCTGTTCAAACCTGACCGTAAGGCAGAGCATATCAAGGCCCTTGTCAATGGCCGCGATCTGATTCTTGTTACCGATGGGTACCAGGGGTATGAGGACCTGGAAAAGGTCATCCACTGCCTCTGCTGGGCTCACCTCAGGCGCAAGTTTTATGACGCGCTGCCGAAAAAGGCGAAAAACGGCCTCTGTACAGCCAAAATCGGCTTCGAATTCTGCTCGCACATCATTCTGGCGGACTCTTACCTTGAGGAGCGGTTTAACCCGGACGGCAACCTGGATCCGGAGAAGAAAGCAACGTACCGGCAGATGTATATCAAGCCACTTGTGGACAAGTTCTTCCTGTGGTGCGAGTGCGTCCTGGAGGACAAGAAGGGTAATGAGAATCTGAACAAGGCCGTAAAGTATGGTCTGAACCACAAGACAGGTTTGTGCCAATTCCTCTACGTGGGTCTGGCCCCCCTGACTTCGAATCTTGTTGAGAACGCGCTGCGTCCCATAGCCAACTTACGCAAGACCATCATGCACACCGGAAACGACGAGTCCTCCCAGCTTCTGATGATGTATGAGACTCTTCTCCAGACAGCGGCTATTAACAACCTCAATCCTCAGGCGTACCTTGAGACCTACCTGACCCGTATGCTCGAGCTTGGGAAGGCTCCCCCTAAGGAGGAGCTTGCAAAGCTGCTGCCGTGGGCAAAGGAGATGCAGGACAACGTAATGCATCTGGATCTGCCTGAGCAGAAGCCGGAGTCCTGGTCTGAGGAGAAGATTGCGAAGCACAGGGAGATGCTGTACAGCGTCATGGGCTATGCGTATTCGTCCAGAACGCTTCAGAAAAGGGTCACTCAGGAAGAATGGATGCATATCCCCTGGGGTGAAGTGCCTGAATCTGCCAGCCACGAGGAGGAATCCACTGAGACCGCCCAGGAAGAGTCCCCCGAGGCGCCCGAAGAGCCCTCCGTGACCGCATAACGGGTCCTTACCACATATGAACACACCCTCAGGCTCAGAGTGACTGCTCTGGGCCTGGGGGTGTTTGTCTTCTGCGATGAAGCAATGTTGAAGCTCGCCGGTGCTGCTCAGCCACTCTTCCGAGCAGCTGCACATAAAATGGTGTACCTGCAGCCCACCGGAATCCGGCCTGGCCGGGTGGGAGCTTGGACTTCAGCGTATCCCCCGTTAGACGAGGAGGCCGTTCCTGCCGGCCTCAGGCATCTGGTCCGGGGCACCAGGAGGACAACCTGTCCACCTGCTGTGCACTCCCACCGAGCCCAGCGGTGCCTTCCTGGATTGGTACTGCCCACCCTCACTCAGGTGCTATTCGCTTACCCACAGGGGAGGCTGCTCGAGGCGCAAAAAAATTTCCCCACTACCTCTTTATGTGTTTACG
>NZ_CANRLT010000113.1 GCF_947631555.1 uncultured Mailhella sp.
AAATCATAAGAAAATATAATTGAAATGTAAATAAAACGTTAAATTTTGAGATTTCGTGCAAATTTTTTTATTTTTTTTTCGGGACGCCGCCCGCGAAACCCCAGCCTGATGTTTCCAAGAGGCAAGGACACCCCGCCTTTCCGAAAAGCGGAGCCGCCACGTGAAGCCATCGCGGGAACCGCCGCCTTGTGCTTCGCGGCCATGAACTACAAGCTCTCCCGCGTGGCGGGGAGGGAAGTTGTTTTTTAAGAAGGCGGAACTTGTGCGCTCCTCTTTTCCCCGCGTGACAAAAAAGGAAGTTCAGGTAATAACGCAAAGAAAACGGCAAACACTTCTCTCCGCGGCATGGAAGGAAGGGCTTGGCCTTCACCGTCCTTCGCTCCCGCGGCACAGCTTTCCGCCGGTGCGGTCGTGCCCGCTTGAAGCGAGGCCAGAAGCGCCGCACAGTCTTCGTCTTCCCGAAAAGCCGTCTTTTTTCCTTCTTCTGCTGCTGTTGCTGCTGTCCCTTCACCGCCCCCGTTGCCGCGCTGTTTCCCCGTTTGCCTCCGTTCTTTGCCGTCTCTGCGTCCCCTTTCACGCCTTATCCCGCTTTCCCCTTGTCTTTCCTTTCCTTGCACTTTGGTTGTACGGGCATGAGGTCTGAAAAATTTTTTGACGCTGCGGAACGGGGGCACAAGCGCAGTGCCGGGGAGAATATTTTTGAGGGACGTTCAAGAAACCCGTTGCTGGCTCAAGCTGCCTGTGATGTTTTTCCCTGGGCTTACCTGTTCGCCGCCCAGGAAAAAGTCAGCAAAAATGGTCGGTTGGAGCGCATTTTGAGGACTTTTCCCGGGTATTTAACCAAAACCTCCTAGGCACTCGAAAGCCCCGGAGCAAAAAGGCGGAAAAAGCGACTGGTGCTGGACACCGTTCAATATCTTCTTTGCAATTTCGGGACGTGCAGCGGATCCTCTATGATTTGAGCTTCCGTGCCTTCGGGCTGGAGACGCCTTGTTCCGGCGGAAGGGCTTTGCGTCTTATCGGGGCTGCGCGGCAGGAGCTTGAAAATTTTTGGAGCATGGCCTACGGTTCCCGCGGGGCAGCTCCTCCGAAAGGAGGTGATGCCTATGGTGCAGTTCCTGCTGGATGTGCTGGCCGACTTTCTGGCCGCCGTCCTTGCGGCTCTCTTTAATCGGCATATGGGCGATTAAATGAGCAGCCCCTGTAGGTGCTGCAACATCTACAGGGGCAAAAACTTGAGCTTTTCGGCTAGGAAAGCTGACAAACTCGGGGGACTGCCCCGCCGGGCGGTGTTGGAAGCACTGCCCGGTTTCTTTTTAAGCCTTTCCTCAACCTGCGTCAAGGAAAAGAGAGCTAAAAAGTGTTTGCCCCATCCAAGCGCCCTTCCCGGGGCGGGCCATGAGAGGGCGTCCGTGAAGAAAATTCCGGGAGTGCAGCGGAAGACCTTTTCAACACAACAGAAGCCCACCCTGCTCAGCAAGGTGCTTCTCTTTGCGCTTAACAAAAATTCCGAGGCCCGCGAAAGCCCCGAAGCAAAAGGCGGAAAAAGCGGCAGGTTCTGGACGTGCGGCCTCCCCCTATGATTTGAGCTTCCGGCCTTCGGGCTGGAGACAGCCTTGTTCCGGCGGAAGGGCTTTGCGTCTTATCGGGGCTGCGCGGCAGGAGCTTGAAAATTTTTGGAGCATAGCCTACGGTTCCCGCGGGGCAGCTCCTCCGAAAGGAGGTGATGCCTATGGTGCAGTTCCTGCTGGATGTGCTGGCCGGCTTTCTGGCCGCCGTCCTTGCGGCTCTCTTTAATCGGCATATGGGCGATTAACAGAGTTTGCCCCTAGGAATTACGCCATTCCTAGGGGCACATAACCTTGACCGTTTCGCTACGGTGATACTGTCGGGGGGCTGCCCCGCCGGGCGGTGTTGGAAGCACTGCCCGGTTTCTTTTTAAGCCTTTCCTCAACCTGCGTCAAGGAAAAGAGAGCTGAAAAGTGCTTGCCCCATCCAAGGGCCGTTCCCGGGGCGGGCCATGAGAGGGCGTCCGTGAAGGAAATTCCGGGAGCGCAGCGGAAGACCTTTCCTCACAACAAAAGCTCTCCCCGCTCAGCAAGGTGCTCCCGTTTGCGCTTAACAAAAACTCCGAGGCCCGCGAAAGCCCCGGAGTAAAAAGGCGAAAAAAGCGGCTAGTTCCGGACGCCGTGAAATTCAATATCCGTGATTTCGTAGGTCACGCGGCCGCGGGGGATGTCGATGGTGACTTCGTCGCCCACTTCGTGCCCCAGAAGGGCGCGCCCCACAGGGGAGTTGATGGAAATGGAGCCGTTGGAGAAGTCGGCCTCATCCGGCCCGAGCAGCGTAAACCGGGATTCGGCATCGGTATCCACATCGACCACATGAACGGTCGCCCCGAAGATGACCCTGTCGCCGCTCAGCTTGTCGATGTCGATGACCGTGTACTGCGGCAGCTGCGATTCTATATAGTTGATGCGCGCCTCAAGAAAGCCCTGCCGTTCGCGCGCGGCGTCGTATCCGGCGTTTTCCTTGAGATCCCCTTCCTCACGGGCTTCCTTGATGGCCTGAATGACGAGGGGGCGTTCCTTCTTCAGACGTTCGAGTTCGTTTTCCAGCTTTTTGTAGCCTTGAACGGAAATAGGCGTGCTCATGACAACGTTCCTTTACAGACGGAGAGATAAAAAAAGAGGCCCGGCTTTCTCGGAGCGAGGACGGCGTCCCATACGAAAGAAGCGGGGCATTTTCTGTAAAGGGGTGTATAGGTCTGCCGCGTGAAAAAGTCAATCCCCGTGCACAGCAGATTTCCTGCTGGACAAACGTCCCTGCCTTCTGCCACAGTAATGGACGGAATTTCTGCCGTTCCGCCTTTCTGCGGCCGGCAAAACACGGACGGAACGAAGATGAGCGAACCGGATAAAGTCATCTATTCCATGAGCCGCGTGACCAAGCGCCACGGTCAGCGGGAAGTGCTCAAGGATATTTCTCTCGGCTATTTTTACGGCGCGAAGATCGGCGTGCTGGGGCTGAACGGCGCGGGCAAATCCTCGCTGCTCAAGATCATGGCCGGAGTGGACAAGGCCTTTGAAGGCGACATCGCCGTCGCGCCCGGGTACAGCGTCGGCTACCTTGAACAGGAGCCGCTGGCGCACGACCGTATGACCGTCCGCGAGGTGGTGGAAGAGGGCGTGCAGGAGGCGGTGGATCTGGTCAGGGAATTCAACGCCATCAACGAAAAGTTCGCCGAACCCATGGAGCCGGAGGAGATGGACGCGCTCATCGAGCGGCAGGCCAGGGTGCAGGAACGGATGGACGCCCTGAACGCCTGGGATCTGGATTCGCGGCTGGAAATGGCCATGGACGCACTGCGCTGCCCGCCGCCGGATACACCGCTCTCCGTGGTCTCAGGCGGTGAGCGCCGCCGTGTGGCCCTGTGCCGTCTGCTGCTTCAGGCTCCGGACATTCTGCTCCTCGACGAGCCGACCAACCATCTGGACGCCGAATCCGTGGCCTGGCTGGAGCGCTACCTTCAGGAGTTCCCGGGCACGGTCATCGCCGTGACCCACGACCGCTATTTTCTCGACCATGTGGCGGGCTGGATCCTTGAACTCGACCGCGGCCGGGGCATCCCGTGGAAGGGCAATTATTCCTCGTGGCTGGAACAGAAGGAAAAGCGGCTGGCTCTTGAGGAACGCGCCGATACCGAGCGCCGCAAGACCCTCGCCCGCGAACTGGAGTGGATACACATGTCGCCCAAGGGCCGCCACGCCAAGGGCAAGGCGCGCATCCACGCCTATGAAGCCATGCTCAGCCACGAGAGCGAACGCATGGCCCCGGATCTGGAAATCTACATTCCGCCGGGGCCGCGGCTGGGCAAATCGGTGATCGAGGCGCGCGGCCTCTGCAAGAGCATGGGCGACAGACTGCTTCTGGACGGCGCCTCCTTCCTGGTGCAGCCCGGAGCCATCGTGGGCATCATCGGGCCGAACGGCGCGGGCAAGACCACGCTGTTCCGTATGCTCGTGGGTGAAGAGAAGCCGGACTCCGGAGAGCTGTACGTGGGCGAAACCGTGGCCTTCGGCTACGTCGATCAGGGGCGTGCCTCCCTGGAGCCGGGCAAGACGGTTTATGAAATCATCAGCGGCGGCAGGGACACGATCCGCCTCGGCGGCAGAGAGATGAACGCCCGCGCCTACTGTTCACGCTTCAACTTTCAGGGCGGGGATCAGCAGAAAAAGGTGGACGTGCTTTCCGGCGGCGAACGCAACCGCGTCCATCTGGCCTGTATGCTGAAGTCGGGGGCCAACGTGCTGCTTCTCGACGAACCCACAAACGACATTGACGTGAACACCATGCGCGCCCTTGAGGACGCCCTGGAGAATTTCGCGGGCTGCGTCCTCGTCATCAGTCACGACCGCTGGTTCCTCGACCGCATCGCCACGCACATTCTGGCCTTTGAGGACGAGGGCAGGGTGACGTTTTTCGAGGGCAATTTCTCGGAATACGAAGAAGACCGCCGCAAGCGCTTCGGCAAGGACGCGGAGACGCCGCACCGCCTGAAGTTCCGCAGGCTCACCCGTTAGCCGTGCGGACAGCGGGAAGGCGAGGAGCGCCGGGGGTGTTCCCGCTCATCCCCTGCGAAGGAGGTCTTGTGTCCCTTATCCTCACATGGCGATGGCAGAGAGAGCCGGAGCGGCTTCTCCGCTGCTGCGGCTGCGGCTCACCCGCTGGCGGACGCCGTGAGGAACGGCGTTTTCTTGAAGCTCTGGACGCGCTGCCGGATGCCGGACTGGGTGATCTCTGCATCATTGCGGGCGGCTTTCTGGACGGGCTGACAGGCCGGGCCTACTGCCTGCGCGAGGAACTGCCCTCCGTCATGGCGGGCTTTGACGTGTTTTACCGCGAGCACGAAGAAGCCGGAGATATGCGCCGGATCATCGCCCGCTACGGCCGGGCCGGGCGCCGCATTGCCCTCATCGGACATAGC
>NZ_CANRLT010000114.1 GCF_947631555.1 uncultured Mailhella sp.
ATCACGTCTGTATATCACCGGCCTACATCCCTTTGTCTAAGTTTTATATACTTAATAATATCTTCCAAATTTTCCTGTGGCACATTGGCGTCCTCGTCCAGATAGACGCGGATGCCGCCCTCAGACCATACCTGGCGCATTTTTCCGTGCGGTATCTCCTCCCCGGACTTGGTGTCCGGGGATTTTTTTGTTTCCTGGCCTTGTACAGTCGTATCTAAATCCATCAAATCAGCAATCGATACTCCAAAATACTCAGCAAGTTTTTTTAGAACAGCAGGGCGCGGCGTCCCTCCTTTTTTCCAAACGGATACGTTTGAAGAAGAAAGGCCCATGCTGACGACCAGAGGTGTAGGCTTCACGCCCTTTTCTTTACAGAGTTCTATAAACCTGTCATAAAACACAAAAATACCCCCTGTGTTTTGTGCAAGCATACAAACTCAGAATTTTCGAATTTTACCCCTTTACAAATTCGAATAAATGAGTTATTATATTCTTGCTCAGGAAAAATGAGTAAATGAACCTGGCCCTCACAAAAGCGAGTGCCCAATTTTGCTTGGCGGTATTATTGTAGCACAGCTTTTATGAGTTTGTCAATATGCTTACTCATATTTTTTGAGTCCAGTAATTGACTGCGGCAGAAAGGAGATAGCGGGATCGGACCGGATGGAAAACAAAGCCGCCCCGTGCGGTAACACGGGGCGGAATGGTGGATTCACCGTGGCTTGTGCCGCCGGTGGGCTTTGACCGTGGAGCCACCGCGCTTATACCGTCTGACCTTGACGGTCATCGGACTTCTGCGCTTTGGCTTGCAGGTACACGCCATACGATCACCTCCTTTCGCCTTGCCATTCCAAAAGGAGGTTCCGTTGATCCACCGGTACTATTCTATATCAAATTTCTGCCGCAGTCAATGAAAAATCATATTCAAGAGCAGGGGGGTGAGCGATTGACACTTAGAGAGATGCGGGTAAAGGCGAATCTCAGGCAGGAAGATGTAGCCCGCAAGATGAATGTAGACCAGGCGGCGGTCAGCAAGTGGGAGAACGGTGTGACAAAGCCATCCCGCAAGTACCACAAGAAGCTTGCAAGGCTGTATGGGGTGACCGTTGACGAGCTGCTGGCTGATAGGCCGAAGGACACGGCGTGAGGAGGTGATAGCCACATGGACGAAAAAGACCCACTGAGCGGATGGAGATTTATCTTATGGGCTCTTCTCGGTGAACTGTTCTGCCTTGCTCTGGTGTATTTTTTCGCGGGCTAAGAGGATTATCCGATTAAGTTTACAACGTGAGAGGGGGTGAAATGATGGATATTCAGAAGGAACTTAACACACTGAATGACCCGCTGTTTGATGGAGAGTGGGCCAATTTGAAACAACAGCTTGGACACGATACAAGCGAAAAAGTAGGGGCTATAATCAGAGTCCTTTCAATCGGGAGTCCGAGTATAGCCCACTCAAAGATGGTTCTTCACGTCTGCGAAGCCATTATTGAGAAATGTTCCCTGACTTTTGGGACTAAATCGGACGTTTGAACACTTCTACTTTTGCCGGTTCATTTGGCTCCTGCTTAAAGACTTCCTGATACGTCTGCCAAAACTTATCGTAAATCTCTTTATTGGAGCCGGTCAAACCGCACATACGGGCGATAGCGATTATCATTGCCCGCTGGTTCAATTCCATTTTATCCACCTCCTTCCTATGTATCATTCTAACACTTGACATTTTGCGACGCAAGATATGACAGAGGATTGGAGAATGAAATGAGACAAAAACAGGAGGAATTATCATGGGACTTTTTTACACTAAGGAAAGCTATCAAGACGGATACGGCAGGAGCCGCGATAAAATCAAGATCCATAAAGTCAGAATCGCTGCTGCAGCAGTGCTGGCGCTGGTTGTTTTGGTTGTGGCTCTGCGGTGCTTCACCATCATTACTGCCGGACATACCGGAGTGGTATCCACCTTCGGAAAGGTCAGCGAGGAGGTGATGCAGGAGGGGTTCCACTTCAAGGCCCCATGGCAGAAGGTCACAAAAATGGACAACCGGATTGTGAAGCTGGAGGTGGAAACAGAGGCATTCAGCTCTGATCTCCAGACGGTCAGCGTCAATTTGGCCGTCAATTACAGGGTAGACACCAATATGTCCTACTTCATCGTGAAGAACATCGGGACCAAATATGAAGACGTTCTGATTACCCCGGCGGTCAATGAGGTCATGAAGTCCATCATGGCCCAGTATACCGCAGAGCAGAGCATTACCAACCGAAACGCCGTTTCCAAAGCACTGATGGATGGCCTGAATGAGAAGCTGACGGCAAGCGGCGTCTATATCTCCGACATCAACATCATCGACTTTGACTTTTCGGATGTGTACATCGCCGCCATCGAGGCCAAACAGGTGGCGGAGCAGGAGAAGCTGAAAGCACAGATCGAGCAGGAACAACTCACAATGGAGAAACAGGCTGCGGCAGAGCGTCAGTTGATTGAGGCACAGACGGAAGCGGAGGCAGCAAAGATTGAAGCGGATGCGGCAGCCTATTCCGGTCAGAAGCAGGCGGAGGCCAATGAAAAGATTGCGGCGTCGCTAACGGACATGCTGGTGGATTATTATAAGGTCCAGCAGTGGAACGGACAGCTCCCCACGGTGGCGGGCAGCGACACGCTGATTGGATTCGGACAGATCGCAGATTAAAAAATTCCCCGTCCAGTGCGGCAACACCAGACGGGGAGGCACCATCAAACCTAAGGCGGTAGGCTTGATAGAACGTATGTATTATAACAACGTCCTTCGAGCCTGTCAAGAGGAACGGAGGAAAAATCGTGAAGATCAGATTCACTCTGCCGTGGGGCGGGGAGTTTGAGTACCAACGTGAACCCAGGGAACCGATGGACAGGGACAAGCTGTTCGCTGTGTGCGTCACCGTCTGTGTGGTGGTGGGACTGTCCGGGTTCTTCGGGGTGTTCATCTTTGGGTAAGGAAGGAGGACACTATGCCAAGACTGCGCGAGAACGAAATACAGAAGCGGGAACGCATCTTGCGCGAGGCGGTCAAGACACACGCGAAGGAGAAGAACCTGAAAAACGGGGATCAGATATCGGAGTACATCGGGATCGGGATCTCATCCTTCTACAAGTACCAGCAAAACAACTACCAGAACATGAACTTTGACCTTGCCTGCCGTATGGCCCGTAAGTTGGGCGTCACCGGGAAAGAGTGGTGCGCGGCGGCGGGGATACCGTATGAGAAGGAGGAAGATTGAAATGGGAGAGCAATTGTTTGACATCGTGAACGCGAAGGCATTCACGGAGGCATATCCGATCATCGACTTTGACGGCTACAAGCAGCGCCTTTTGGATCACCGCTACGACTACCGTGCCGTCAACCGGATCATGGCTGACGTGGAGGAGTGCGCGGACCTGACGCTGGACGAGTATCTGGAGCTCTGCGACATCGCCAACGGGAGGGACCTGCAATGAGCTATTGGTACTACGACGATAAGGACGGGTACAAGAAAAAGCAGTATGACGGCGACCCGGTGTTCGTCATCCGCGAGGAGGCGGAGGGCAAGTCCAGGATGGTGTACGCCTCCGCTGACCGGGCGCGGCAGCACTTGTACGCGATGCTGGAGAATCCACCGGCGAATCTCAGCAGCGTCACCTACGCCATCGAGACGCCGGGAGGGGAGCAGTTGTACATCAAATAAAAAATCCCCGACGGGCTGGCACCCGACGGGGAGGACCGTAACCACCACAGAAACAGCCCTTTTCCTGTATTTTATCACGGAATGGGCTAGAAAGCAAGGTAAAATTATGGTTTTGAACGGGAAAGAAATCCCAGACTACATTGATTTTCAGTCTTTGATGCAGATTGACAGGCAACATCAAGAGTGGGCCAACAATCCAGACAGAAAGATGGAAGTCAAGACCGCGACGATAAAAGTCGTAGGAGATTCACCACTTTTGATGCCTATGTTCAGGGCACTTTGTCCGTCAATGAGATGGCAGCCGAAGAAGTGAACGCCCATTCCATGTGAAACCAAGTAGAAATACTGGTAAATAAACAAAATACAGGAGGAAATTAAAAATGGCTACCAAGAAGAACAGCACTACCGATGTCCAGAATGTCATCATCCCGGCAATCGACATTCGCACGGCGACTATCAAGGTCGTTGGTGACTCCCCTCTGATCGTACATAAGTGGAGTGAGAAGGCAAAAAAGGAAATTCTGGACAAGCAGATGAAGAAGGCCAAGACCAAAGGCCACGATGCAAAGGACCCTGTTCGTGACTTCATCGACAGCCTTTATTGGCTGGACGGTGAGCCGGAGGAGAAAACCGAGGAAGGTTTTGCAAAGGCGATCCAGAATGGTGCTAGGTTCGGTTTCCCCGCCGTCGCATTCAAGGCTGCGGCTGTGTCCGCCGGATACCGTGCTGGCGTCACACCGAACAAAGTTAGTATGTACGCGGCGTTTCATCTTGACGATGAACTGATCGAGATTCATGGGACCCCGGTTGCGCGAGAGGACATGGTAACAGTTGGCGGGATCAGCCGTGCGGCAGATATTCGGTATCGCGGTGAGTTCCAAGAGTGGAGCGCGATCTTCCAGGTGAAGTACAACGCCTCCGCTATTTCGCTGGAGCAGTTGGTCAACCTGTTCAACTTGGGCGGGTTCTGCTGCGGTCTTGGCGAGTGGCGGGTCGAAAAAGGCGGCGAATTTGGCAGGTT
>NZ_CANRLT010000115.1 GCF_947631555.1 uncultured Mailhella sp.
GAGTTTTTATAACATACTTATAACTTTAAGTTTTCTTGAACCCCCAGCCTAGCTGGGGGTTTCGTTTAACCAAAAAGAACCGCCATCCATCTACGGCGGGTTTTCTCGTTAAAACAGTCCCTCTGTCTCGAGGACCTGGTCCCTCAAACTGCTGCAGCCCTTACTCGTATACGTTTCATGTTTCAATCCACAGTCGCCCCATCCGCCGACTGACTCAGCAGACACCTGCCCTGTGAGCCGGCCGCAACCATGCTTGAGCGGGCAAAGCCCGATTGTGCGCGACCTGCTAGCTATCAGCGGCGCACGCATGCCGCGCCTCCGGCAGTTAAGGACGGCCAAGGAAAGGAGCGGATTGTCCATCCCTGAAGGGAGAGGATTTCATCGGCTTTGCCGTCTTGTCACCTGCTCTTCCCCCCCCTAAAAAGGGAAGTCTCAAACCTCAAAAAAAATTTTTGATAAAAATAAAAAAGTTCATTTTCTTAACTAAATTTAATTTCATTAATTAAATTTACCTCAACTCCAGAAGGGCAAAAGAAAGAAACGGAACTGTCGCAGAAACCGGTGGCAGATCGCCCCACTTACGGCAACATCAGGCATGGATTTGTCTATGAGCGTGTGCCGCACATTACCCTGAAATCTATCGCCAATAATGCGGAAATCAATGTCATTTGGGAAAAATGGCAGAAAACGCTGGAGCCATTGCGCCTGGAACTCATAAAACTGGTGGAAACGCATTGGGAGGAATGGGAAATCCCGCGAGAAATCGAGTCATATATTCCTTCATGGCTGACCAGTGTAACCCAGCAACGCGTTACCGTTGAGCCCGTTGACCGCCAAGCACACGTCCAGAGAATCAAGAACCTCCATGCCGCTTGGTGGGAGGCCCGTATCGGCCGTCAGAAGGAAATCGACGCATCCATCGCCGCAAAGGCGGACTTTGAGTTTTTGTATGACAAGCCCTATACAGATAGCAAAAAAGTGCGCGTGGCCGGACCCTTTACCGTGGAGAGCCTTTCCCCGCACCGTATGCTGACCGTGGATGAAAACGACGATATTATCGATCCGCTGGAGCGGGCGGTACAGGACGGCGCGCAGGACTTTGCGTCCATGATTTTGGAGGAGTTGAAACGCTCCGGCGTTCAGCAAGCGCACAAAGAGGACAAAATCGTCTTCACCGCGCTCAAAGGCTGGCCAGGTGTGCGGTACATCAACGCTGAAGGCAGATACATGGAAGGCGAAAAAGAACGCCGGGCCGCCATCTTCATCGGGCCGGAGTTCGGTAGCGTCACTCGACAGGATCTGGCCGCAGCAGCACGGGAAGCAGGCGAGGCTGGTTTTGAACTGCTTATTTCCTGCGCCTTCAACTACGATGCCGCCTCCAGCGACTTGCCCAGCCTTGGCACGGTGCGTATTCTCAAGGCGCGTATGAATGCCGACCTGCATATGTCCGCCGATCTCAAGAATACAGGTAAAGGCAACCTCTTCGTCATTTTTGGCGAACCGGACATTGTCATTGAAGATGCCCCCGACAACCAAATTAAGGTCACGGTCAAAGGCGTGGATGTATTCGACCCAGCCACCGGAGAAGTGCGCAACGATGATCCGGCTACTATTGCCTGCTGGTTTATCGATACCGATTATAACGAGGAATCCTTCTTTGTACGCCACGCATACTTTCTGGGTGCGGGCGATCTCTACAAGTCTCTTAAAACTACTCTCAAGGCCGAAATCGACCGCGAAGCGTGGGAGAGCCTGCACAGCGCCACCTCGCGCCCCTTTGACCGGCCAAAATCCGGCAGAATTGCGGTCAAGGTCATCAACCACCTGGGCGATGAGGTGATGAAGGTGTACAAAGTGCAGTGAGTATCCGGGGCTCAGCATGGACAACGGTAAAGACTATGAAATCTCACGCATTCTGCTCTTTGAATATGATGTCCATTTGTTTGAGCAGAACGAGTTTTTTTCAGAACCATCATGGGATGGCACTTATGAAAAGATGAATGACTATGCAAATAATGCACAAACTCGAAGTATTTTGGATCAACGCCGGTTTAAAACAGTGCGTTCGGATGCTATCTAACATGAAAGATATATAAATTTAATAATTATGATGGCAGCGTGGAGTATGTATTATTAAGCAACTATGCCAACATAATTGAATCAGAAAATAGGGTTGAAGGAGGCAATTAATGAAATTCCTCATAGCCGACACCTTTACCGCCAGTTTGTGCAAGCTGACTGCCGATGAGCAGAAGCTGGTCAAACAGACGGCTTTTGATGCGCAGGTCAATCCGTCCAATCCTGGGCTTCGCTTTCATAAGCTGGATCGCTGCAAGGACAAAAATTTCTGGTCCTTGTCTGCGGGCTTGGATATCCGCATTATCGCACACCGCACGACACAAAGTTTGCTGTTCTGCTATGTAGATCATCACGACAAGGCCTACGCATGGGCAGAAAAACGTAAACTGGAAGTACATCCTCAAACCGGTGCGGCACAGATTGTGGAAGTTCGGGAAGTGGTACACACCATTACACGTCATGAACCCGAAATCATAACAGGGCATCCCCTGTTTGCGTCTGTTTCTGATAACCAGCTCTTGAGGTTGGGCATTCCTGCTGAATGGCTTCCCGCAGTGCGGGCACTTGCCGATCAGGATGCTCTTTTGGAACTTGCGTCGCATCTCCCGGCGGAAGCTGGAGAAGCCCTGCTGGATATGGCTTTGGGGCGGATGCCTGATAGTGTAAACTATGCCACCCTTATACCGGCAACTCAGGATTTCTCTGTCGCTTTTCAACACCCGGATTCCCAACGCCGTTTCCGCCTCATGGGCAGTGCGGAAGAGCTGCAGTGTGCCCTTGACTACCCATGGGACAAATGGCTTGTTTTCCTCCATCCTGATCAACGCACCTTGGTGGAAGGCTGCTTCAATGGACCGATCAAGGTATGCGGCTCCGCCGGAACGGGAAAAACCGTTGTTGCCCTGCACCGTGCAGCACATCTGGCCCGCACCAATCCAGACGCGAGGATTTTGCTCACCACCTTGAGCGATCCCCTTGCCCATGCCTTGCGCAACAAACTCAATTGTCTGCTGGCACATGAGCCAAAGTTGGCCGAACGTATCGATGTACGAGCTCTGGCAACGCAAGCGCAACGACTATTCCGCCTGCGGGAACCAGATATTGCCAGAGGTGTTACGCTTGCCACCAAAACACGCATTTTGGACATTCTGCGGCAGGAAGTAGCGGCTTTGCCACTTAAAGGATACACGGAACGTTTCCTGTACGCCGAATGGCATGAGCTAGTGGATGCCCGTCAACTAACATCATGGGAGGAATACCGTGTTACACCGCGCCTCGGCAGGAAAACTCGCCTTTCCGAAAAGCGTCGCCAAGCCCTTTGGTCCGTATTTGAACGTGTGAACAATGCGTTGGCGGAACAACATCTTTACACGGAAGCATCTCTCTATACCCGATTGTCATTCCTGATGGCTGAAACGACAAATCCGCCCTTTGATTTTGTTGTTGTAGATGAAGCGCAGGATTTGAGCTATGCCCAAATGCGCTTTATAGCGGCGCTCGGCGCACACAGGCCGGATGCCCTCTGTTTCTGCGGTGATCTTGGACAACGCATTTTCCAGGTGCCTTTCTCTTGGAAATCTTTAGGAGTGGACATTCGAGGGCGTTCCTTTACCCTGCGCGTCAACTATCGCACGTCACACCAGATACGCAGTCAGGCCGGCAAACTTCTGGATACGGAACTCACCGTCGCCGGTGGCAACGTGGAAAAGCGGAGCAATCCAATTTCCGCCTTCAATGGCCCACAACCCGCCATTCTCTCTTTTGCATCAGAAGAAGAGGAAATCCAAGCTGTGGCACACTGGCTTGTCACACGCCGCGACAACGGTGTGGCCGCACGAGAAATGGCGGTCTTTGTCCGCTCTGAGACGGAAATTCCCCGCGCCGAAGCTGCGTTGCGACAGGCAAAAATTCCCCATGTCGTTCTTGACAGAGAGATGGATATTCCCAAGGACAGTGCTACTATTGCTGTTATGCACCTTGCCAAGGGACTGGAATTTTACGCCGTGGCTGTCATGGCCTGTGATGCCGATGTCATCCCTTCCCAAAAGAAAATAGAAGATATGGGCGATGATGCGGATTTGGAAGACGTGTACAACACCGAACGTCAGCTTTTGTATGTGGCCTGTACACGGGCGCGGGATCATTTGCTGATCTGTGGTGTGGAGCAGACATCGGAATTTCTGGATGACCTCTTAATTCAGGCATCAGACCACCTTCACCCACAAGACAGATCGATTTAACTATGCCCAATTCCTGCCGGAAACCTTGGCCGCTGCCAGCAACGCGGCGGCGGACATTTTTCCGGCCGGGGGCAGCTTTTGCAGATGTTCCGATTATCGTGTACACTTGATGCAGGAAAAGGATAGTATTGTAAGGAGTCCGCATGGCACTCACACTTCAGATGCTCAGGGAAGAGGCAGCCGCAGGCGAGGACAGCACACGTCAGTTCAAGTCCCGAATCGACAATGCGGATTCTCTGGCGGCGGAAATGACAGCCTTCGCCAATGCCAGCGGCGGCGTCATCCTTATCGGTGTGCAGGATGACGGAACCATCTCCGGCATAACACCCCAGGAAGTACATGCTGCGAACCAGCTGATCGGCAACGCCGCCAGTCAGCATGTCCGCAGCCCGCTTTTGGTGCAG
>NZ_CANRLT010000116.1 GCF_947631555.1 uncultured Mailhella sp.
TCATCATCAACAGCAATTTTCCGGGCCGCCTGGGAGCGCTGGCCCGTTATCTGACCGCCTCCGGTCACGAGGTGCTGTTCGTCGCCAGGTACGGCAGGCGGGAGGCGTCTCTGCCCGGAGTACAGCGCCTTGTCCTGAAGATACGCGATGTTGCCGTGGGCGAGGAGCGCGGCATGGTGCAGCTCTGGAAGCGGACGCTCCATGTGGGGGAGCAGGCGCTTGCCCCCATGCGTCTGCTGGCCAGGGAATTTCGCCCGGATATGGTGCTCTCCACCCACGCGGAAGGTATCGCGTTCTTTGCGCACGCCCTGCTTCCTGAAGCCTTCCATGTGTTTTATCCGGGCGATGATGTGCCCTATGCCGAAGCGGGCGCCATGCGGGATATGCGCTCTCTGCGGGTGCTGCAGGGCGATTGCTGCATTGCGTTCACGCGGGCCGATGTGCGCAGCCTGCCGGACGTGCTCCAGAGCTGGATCCATCTGGCCACGCCCTGGGTGGAGACGGAACTGCTTGACCCCGCACAGGCAAAAGTTTTCCTGCCGGATGGCCGCACGGCTGCCCCGGAACTTATTTCTGTGGACATGAAGGGACTGGACGAAACCGCCACTCGCGCCGTGCGCCGGCTGATGGTTGACCTTCTGACGCTTCGCCCGCGCTGTCATGCGGTGCTGGAGTACGGAGAAAACCATGCGGGGACGCTGTGGCTGCGGCGTCTGCCTGAGGATGTACGCAGCCGCCTGCACGCGGCGGAGTTTCTGCCCCTTGCCGCGCGGCGGGATCTCTTCTGCACCTCCTCGCTGCACCTCTGCCAGAACGAAAGAGACGGGCTTTTCCCCGGCAGGCTGGAAGCCATGAGCTGCGGCGCGCTCCTGATGTCACCGCTGTCAGGGGAAAAGTTTTTGAAGCCGGGCATCAATATGCTGCCATTCCCGCAGGACAGCCACAGAAAGCGGCTTGCCGCCGTGCTCCATGCGCTGGAACACGCCCCTGACTATGCGCCGCTGCGCACCCGCGCCCGGCAGGATGTGCTGGCGGTCTATGCCCCGGAGCTTGTCCTGCCCGCCCATACGGCCATGCTCATGGATGCGTACGCGGAGCACCGCAGACACGACAGTCCGCAGAGGGAAGACGCCTGAGCGCTTTCACCCTGGCACGGCTTCTCCTGGCACATTTTAGTGCTTGAGCTTGCCTTGTGACTTGGCTATGATGGTGGGCACACCCAAACGCCGGCACGAGGAAAGCCATGAACGACGACGCCCATCCTTCCGAACAGACAGAAGATATTATCGAGCTTCTGGATATTGTTGCCCCGCAGGAAACAGACCCAGAAGGCCAGAGCGCGGACAAGCCCGCAGCCGAAGTTGAGGCCTCCGGCGAAAAAGTGTCCTGTACGGAAGCGTCCGCAGAGCCTTCCGAGCCGGAGGGAGACAATGCTGCCGCTGCGTCCATGACTGATTCAGCCGTGACTGAGCCTGCCGAAAAAGAGGCCGCAGAAGAAGCGCCGTGCCATGACGGAGACGTCCTCCCAGAACAGCCTGTTCCCGGCGAAACGCCTCATTGCGCCGCGGATTCTGAGTCTGCCCTCTCTGACAATGTGGAATCGGAGGAAGAGCCGGAACTGACCGCTGAGAAAGGCAATGCACCCTCCGAAGAGACAGCCTCAGCGGAAGCGGAGGCTTTGCAGGCAGAAGGAGAGTGCTGCACGGCGGAAGCGGATGTTGAGCCTGTGGCCGGGCCATACGATACGAAACTCCGCGAGCTGGAAGAACGGCTTGCGGCGGCGGAACAGGCCCGTGACGCGCTGGCCGCCCGCCTGGAGGAGCTTGAACAGCAGCTTGCAGACGCCGGAACCATGCTTCTCGAGGATGCCGGTGTGCGTCTGCGCCTCGAAGAGCTGGTCAGCCATATGCTGGACGCCAGAGAACCAGAGTCCCCCCTCACGGAACGCCTGGACGCGCTGGAAGGGCGTCTTCGCGACTGGGAAGAGCAGTCCGACCGCAGGATGATGCAGGCCGCCGCCCGCGTGATCCGGGAAGAAATCGCGGCGATGAAGGCGGATGCAAGCTAGTCCTGCGCCTCCTTGGCTGTTTTTGAAACGTTGCGGCGGCCTGCTCGTTTCGGAGAAGTGTCCCCTTGGTTTTGCCGCGCCGAATTAAAGGGTTCAGCCGGAAATTTTTGGAGTTTTTATGGGTTCTTTCGTCACTGGTCAGATTATCGAAGCTCGCTGCTCGCGGTGCAGAGACATCACGGGGCACGTTGTCGTGGCCTGCCTGAAGGGGATTCCCGTGAAGGTGGAGTGCCGCGCCTGCGGCAGCGTCCATAGATACGCCGCGCCGGACGCCCCTGCCCGCCGGGCACAGGAGGCCACGGTAAGCGTTCGGGCTGGAAGAGACCGGACGCAGGCCGTGGACGCCGCCGCTCATGCGGAAGCCGTGCGCGGTGAAAGAGGCGAAAGGCCCTGCCGTCAGTCCCGTGCGGAGCGAAGCCGGGAAGAGGCCGAAAGCCGCTGGCGGGACGCTGTCGCAGGAATAGTCTCCCAGCCCGTTCCCTACGCCATGACCGGCTGTTTCCCGGCGGATTCCCTTGTTGACCATCCGGTTTTTGGGGTGGGCGCGGTTCTCGAAGTTTTCCCGCCGGACAAAATGGACGTGCTTTTTCGCGGGGGAGTGAAGCGGCTGCGCTGCGCCTGCTGAAATTTGTTCATGAAAAATTCAACTTTTTGCTTGCAATTCCCCGCTCAAGCAGGCAACACTTGAAGGAGAAAGTTTACGGAGGCAGCATGTTCGTCGTCGCCAACCTTGTTACGACAATCGCCGGGCTTCTGAGCCTGGTCATCAACCTGTACACGTTTGTCATCATCGTGGCGGCGTTCCTCTCCTGGGTCAATCCCGATCCTTACAACGCCATCGTCCGGACGCTTCGCGCCATGACGGAGCCGGTCTTTTACCGCATCCGTAAAATGATTCCCTTCGTGATGTTCAACGGGATAGACCTCTCGCCTGTTGTGGCGCTGGTCGTCCTGCAGCTGCTGAACGGCGTGGTCGTGCAGTCTCTGCTTCAGCTCGGCCTGCGCTTAACCTCCGAATGACTGTAAGAGGCCGTCTTTCGACGTTTCTTTGCCACCCCAAACCAATGGAGTCTGCGTTATGGAAGAACGTGATATTAAAATCGTGGAACAGTACGGCGACACTGATCCTGAACTGAAGGCTCTCTGGGAAGAACATATGCTCTATGAGAAGCAGCTTGAGAAATACAAGGGCAAGGCGTACCTCACGCCTTCGGAAGAGCAGGAGATGAAGACGCTCAAGAAGCAGAAGCTCGAAGGCAAGACCCGTCTTGCCGCGGCTCTGGAAAAATACAAGAAGTAAGGCGGCCTTTCGCCTGGGCACGGGTGAACAGGGCTTTCTTTTTTGAAGGATGTTCCGCACCGGCGTCTGCCGTTTCGCACGAAGAGCGGCGGACGCCGGGGAATATCCCGCAGATACGGCAAGTCGCAGTCAGGACGTTCCGAAGCCGGATGGCTTTCGGATATCCTGTCTTTTTTTATCAAAAGGCTCCGGCGGCATGAACGCCGCCGGTCTGCCACGGCCGCTCCTTTCCCCGTTTTCGCTTTGTCGCTCTGCGGCTTCGGCGGGAATGCGGAGGAGCGCTTCAGGTATGAACATGGCAAATATACGTTCTTCGTATTCGGACGGCGTGGGGTTCTACGGCAGCGAAGATCCCCGGGAACTGGTCAGGCGTTTCGGCTCCCCTCTCTATGTGTACAGCGAAAAGATTCTGCGCTCCTGCTGCCGGGAGCTGCGCGCTCTTTCCTCCCTGCCGGGCTTTTGCGTCAACTATTCCGCCAAGGCCAACACCAATCCCGCCTTGCTGCGCATCATTCATTCGGAAGGACTGGTGGCGGACGCCATGTCTCCCGGGGAACTCTACCTCGATGCGCTGGCGGGCTTCACGCCGGAAGAGATTACCTACGTCTGCAACAATGTCAGCGCCGAAGAACTGAAGAACGCCGATGAACACGGCTGCGTTGTGAGCGTGGATTCCCTGTCTCAGCTTGAGCTGTTCGGCCGTACCGTTCCCGGCGGCCGCGTCATGGTGCGCTTTAACCCCGGCATCGGCGCCGGGCACAGTGAGAAGGTCGTGACCGGCGGCAAGAAGACCAAGTTCGGCGTCGATCCGGACATGGTGCCTGCGGTGCAGGAGCTTCTGGCCCGCTATCAGCTCAAGCTGGCGGGACTGAATCAGCATATCGGTTCGCTGTTCATGGAGGCCGGGCCGTATCTGGACGCCATGAACGTGCTTCTGCGCATGGCCGAAACCTTCCTGAAGCAGGGCTATCCTCTGGAGATCATCGACTTCGGCGGCGGCCTCGGTATGCCGTATCACAAGTACGAAGGGCAGCCGCGCATGGACATGGCGGAACTTGGCCGGGCCATCCACACCCGTCTGTCCGCATGGAGCGCGTCCACAGGATACAAGGGGCGCTTTTTCATCGAACCCGGGCGCTACGTCGTGGCCGAATGCGGCGCCGTGCTGGGGACGGTCCACGCCACGAAGAACAACGGCCCGCACCGCTTTGCGGGTACGGATATCGGCTTCAACGTGCTGGCCCGCCCCATGCTCTACGACGCCTTCCACGATGTGGAAATCTTCCGCGAGAACGGCCGGCCGGACG
>NZ_CANRLT010000117.1 GCF_947631555.1 uncultured Mailhella sp.
CATCGGCTCTCTCGTCTGCCTCCGACATCCCCTCTCTCATTTCCTCAAACCGCGGAGAAGGACTCGGATCTCAGCTCCCAGGGTTCCTCAGGCATGCCCCCGGAAAAAGCATCAGACGTATACATGAAGCCGGCGCCTTCGTGGATGCCTGAATGTCCGTAGAGACAAAATCTTCAACCATCCCAATCATATCTCATCAGAAAGAAGGCGAGGCGCCTGAGGGATGCCGGGAGCCGGTCCGGCTTTCGTCCCGAATGGGAGCGGACTCTCCTGCCTTCACTGCACCCTCCTCCGCCATCTCACGCTTGCTGTGTTTGTGCATACGGGAATCCTGCCAACGACACGGGCTCCGACAAAACAAATGCAGACCAGAATAGCTGTGAACATGTACGGACGGACGCCCGGCCAGAAAGCAGTCGGCTGGGAGTTCTCGCTGGAGGCGGAACGATGACATGCGAAGACGCGAAGGGACTGCTCATGCAGGCAGCAAAAAAGCGTGCCGCGTGACAGTCACACCGAAATCGGCGCCGCGTCATCCGTCATCTCCGCAGCGGCTCTGCAGCGCAGCCGGGCCGCGACACCGACCGCAGTCGATATACAAGGAAACTGCTGCCCCCAAGAAGAATCTGTTGCTGCAGGGGGGAAGAAATGCCTGTGGCTCCGCAATGCCGCCCTGTCTCGACATGGCTCGCAGTCACGTTACTGACCCTGGGGCTTTCAACGAGAAGACGTTCATGCCGCGGTTTGGACGTAATGAGAAGGTATGGAAGATATGGCTCCAGTATGTCGCAAATGGGCTTACCGTCGTCTGGCGTTCTTTACAGACTGAGAATAGCCGCGGCGTATTGAGAGGAGGACGCGAAGCGCGACTGCAAGGAGCGAGCAATTCGCCCAGAAGCAACAGAAAGACCCTTCGGTCTCGAAGATATTGCGTTTTGGACCCGCGTAAAGAAAGACACAGCGGCTATCAGAACTCGTATGAAGCTCTCGATCATGAGTAGTCCGAAACTTCCAGTATTCTGATACAGCCTACAGCAAGCAGCCACCAGAGCAGGCATCCTCGACGGCCGGCACGCCGCAGGCATCTGATACATTTCGCTCGTATACCATGCGACAGGCTTGTAAAAGAAGGAGCATCCGCGTATTTTCCAGGAATACCGGAGAGATGTCAACGAATGTAGCTCCGGATATACTGAGGAGGATGGATGCGGAGCGCCCGTCAGGTATTGTGGCCTCGCCTAAGCATATAAGTCCTTACAGATAAAAGCTCACAGACGGAGCGGTATAGCGAAGGCTGTGCAGAGTGGAGCCGCGGTGAATCACATACTCAACAGTTCTGGATCAGCAACGGCGGAACGATACTACGGTTCCGGGTGAGCCGCGGTTTCGGGTAAGTATAAAGAAGGGCGCATTGTCTGGATGTCAGGGTCTCTCTGAAGCTCTGGAAGTATGGATGCTTGGGACGCCCGCCAGGTCCCAGGGGCGGCGCCGGAGCGTAAAAGGCTCAATGGAAAAGCGCAGCCAGAGCGGTATAGCGGAGGTTGCAAGGCGATGCCGTACGAAGTCAGGTTCACTACGGTCCCGGTCGAGCAGCGGCAGCGCGTCCCTGCGGTTCCGGGCAAGCCTCATTTCCGGGCCAGTACAGAGAAGGGCGTTCGGATGTCTGGGCAGGCAGAGGAACAACGGTGAGTGTGTGCCGCTCCCATGGGACAGAGGATCGTCGGAGCAGGGATGAGAGTCGGCCAGTGCGCCAAAATATTCGCGTACTTTTGCCACAGACAAAAGAGAGAACGAAGAGATTTGTTCCTTCTCAGGTAAGTATTTGGGACAGCCTGCAGCGAGATGGATATCTGCAGAAGCGGAATGCCCCTGCGCGGCCGCAGGAGGCATTCTGGCTGCATCCATGTATTCAGGTGAATACAGACACACCCTTTTTCTGAAAGCGATTTTAGGGCATCCTGGAGCCGTACAGGGGGCATCTCAAAAAAATCGCAACGATCAGGACCGGGACGTTTCGTCGTGTAGTTCCGGACATACGAAGGAAGGCGATTGGGACGCCCGCCAGGTGTTTGTGGCTTTGCCCAAGCGTGTAAGTCTTTACAGACAAAAGCGCACGGCCGGAGCGGTATAGCGAAGGCTGTGCAGAGTGGAGCCGCGGCGAGTTATGTACACAACAGTTCCGGACAGACAGCGGCGGAACGATACTACGGTTTCGGGTGAGCTGCGATTTTGGGTAAGCATTGAGAAGGGCGCCGGGTCCGAACATCGGAGTTTCTCGGTAAGCTCTGAAAGCGTAGGTGTCTGGGATGCCCGCCGGGATGTCAGACGCTGCGCCTGAGCGTAAAAGGCTCAATGTAATAGCGCAGTCGGAGCGGCATAGCGGAGACTGCATAGCGATGCCGTATAAGGTCAGGCATACTACGGTCCTCACCCAACAGCGGCAGAGCGCCCCTACGGTTTCGGATATGCTGCGGTTTTGGAACATCTCAAAGAAGGGCGATGGGATTTGGGACAGCCTACAGCAAGATGGTGATCGCGCCGGCATCTTAGGCATCGGGGCACGCCACAGTCATCCGGAAAGCTCCGCACGTCTACCGTGCGGTAAGGCAGTAAAAGGCAGAACGCTTGCGTCTCCGCCGGAATGATCGGGAAGATGTTCAGTCTCGCAGTTTCGGATGCACGGAAAGACGCAACTGTATGCGTCGCCCGCCAGGATGCTTGTGGCTGCGCCTGAGCGTGCAAGTCCCTACAGACAAAAGCGCACTGCCGGAGCGAGATAGCGAAGGCAGTGCAGAGTGGAGCCGCGGTGAGTCATTCACACAACAGTTCTGGACTGGCAGCGGCGGAACGATACTACGGTTCCGGGTGAGCTGCGGTTTCGGGCAGGCGTAAAGAAGGGCGCCGGGATGTGAGGGTGATGTTAGGGTGATGTGAGGGTTAGTGTCCTGTGGAAACGTCGGCGCAGTAAGTGTGGGATGGATGTGGGCAGGACAAAAGGCCCCTTGTGGGGGCCTTTTTGTCCTTCTCCTGGAGCCGGTCATCTAACGATGAGCTTATCGACCAGCGAGTGGTCGCAGTCGAACAGGTACAGCAGGTGCCGGGCTGCACCGGACGGCACGTTCCTGCCAGCCTCCCACGCCTCCACCGTCCGTGTGGACACGCCAAGCGCATTGGCCAGCGTCCGCTGGGACAGGTCCAGTGACTTCCTGATCCGGGCAACATCTTCAGCCTTGTACTCCGGAACAGGACTCTCACGAACGACGACTCGGCACCGGGACATATCTCACTGCGCAAAGGCCACGGCATCTTCCAGACTAGCTTTCAGGGACTCGTAGTAGCTCTTATCCCCCATAGGTCGATCCTCCTTCTTGATGATGACCAGTTTGTGAAGCGTCTTCTTCTCGCCCTCGCACAACTCGGAGGTCAATATAGGCTCTCTCCTCATAGCATGACCTCTCTTCACTGCCATCATATACGATCCAATCGTAGTTGTAAAGTCTGCAGCGATGAAACGGTTCTGGATATCATGGCTCCTCGGAGGCGGTAAAAGAGTGGACAACATGTACGCCCGCCAGATGTCAGGGGCTGCGCCTGAGCGTAAAAGGCTCAATGTAATAGCGCAGTCGGAGCGGCATAGCGGAGATTGCAAAGTGGAGCCGCGGTGAGTCATTCACACAACAGTTTCGGACTGGCAGCGGCGGAACGATATTACGGTTCCGGGTGAGCCACGATTTCGGGTATGCGTAAAGAAGGGCGATGGGATTTGGGACAGCCTACAGCAAGGTGGTGATCGCGCCGGCATCTGGGATACCGAAGTCACGCCACAGTCATCCGGGAGGCTCCGCACGTCCACAGTGCGGTAAGACGGCAGAAGACGGAACGCTTGCGTCCTTGCCGGGATGACCGGGAAAATGCTCAGTCCCACAGTTACGGATGCGTCGAGGGAACAAGAATGCCTGGGACGCCCGCCAGGTGTCAGGGGCAGCGCCTCTGCGAAAAAGGCTCAACATAAGAGCGCAGCCGGAGCGGCATAGCGGAGGCTGCACAGCGATGCCGCATGAAGCCCGACTCACTACAGTTCCCATCCAGCAGCGGCAGAGCGCCCCTACGATTTCGGCCGAGCCGCGTTTCCAGGTAGGCGTAAGGAAGGGCGCAGTGAACTGGATGTCAGAGTCTCCGGCAGTCTCCGAAAGCACAGGCGTCAGAGCCGCCCGCCAAAATGCCAGGGGCTGCGCCTGAGCGTGCAAGTCCCTACAGACAAAAGCGCACTGCCGGAGCGAAATAGCGAAGGCGGTGCATAGTGGAGCCGCAGTAAATCATGCACACAACAGTTTTGGATCGGCAGCGGCGGAACGACCCTACGGTTCCGGGTGAGCCGCGGTTCTGGGTAAGCATAGAGAAGGGTGCTAGGCCCTCCCTCTCAGGTCTCCCCTCTCTCCCGTTTCCATACTGCCCAGGAGCGAGATGTGTGGGGGGCAGAGAGCCGTGAGACGACACAAGGGACTGGTCCGGGGGGCAGGACGCGAAGTATGGGGACATGGGAGTGGATGTCTGAGGAGACGGTGGGTCCGCAAAATACAGAGTACGGCAGAGAAAGCCCCCTCCCCTGCCATGGCT
>NZ_CANRLT010000118.1 GCF_947631555.1 uncultured Mailhella sp.
CCTCCTTCCTGTTCTCGTCCTTTTCGGCAAGCGCAGGGCCTGCCACTGGCAGTAGTCGCATCTGGTGTTCGGCCATCTCAGGATCAGGGTGGCGATCAGGTACTTGTGGATGAAGATGCCAGCCGCCAGACCAGCGAGAAAGCCCGCTATCAGGTTTTCCAAGACCGTCACCCCCTTCCGCCGTGCCGGCTCTTTTAACCGCCAGCACCGGCGACCACGGTATCAGCGCCCTGGACGGTGACCCAGCCGTGCTCCAGCCTGGCCTGCGCCTCCATCATCTCGATAAGCTCCGGCGTGATGGATGCCGCGATGACCCGGTTGGCCTCCGCCTCCGCCTCAGCCTCCATCACACGGATGTCCGCCTCGGCCTGGGCCGCGACCTTTTTCGCTTCGGCGTCCGCCTCGGCCTGCATGATCTTGGTCTCGTTCTGGACCCGGATCGTATCCTGCTCGGCCTCGGCCTGCTGCTTCTTCTGCATGGCCGTCACGCGGTCGTCGATGGTCTTCTGCAGCTGCGCGTCAGGGTGAACGTCGATGATAGAGGCATCTATGACCTCGATGCCGAAGGCCTCGCCCAGCTCCTCGTCCAGGAATTCAGTGATCTTGTCGTTGATCTTGCCTCTGTCGCCAGAGTAGATGTCCATCATGGAGTAGAACGTGGTCACCTCGGACACCTTCGCCTTCAGCACCGTGCGCACCCGGTTCTTGACGATGGACTCGCCGTCCATGCCGCGGAACTTCATGTAGGTGTTGACCACGTCCTCCTGCCGGAAGCGGTAGGACATCTGGAAGCTGATGCTGATGTTGGCGTTGTCAGCGGTGGAGACCATGAAGCTGTCGTCTTCCTCGCTGCCCTCTCTGGAGTCCTTGGTCAGGACCAGCTGCTCGTTGCCGATGGTGAACTCCTTCACCTGTTTGGTCGGGGCCACCAGGTGGAAGCCCTGGGTCAGGAGCTCGTCCTGCACGCCGCCGTTCATCGAGTAGACCACGCCGACGTAGCCGGTGGGGATGCGCTCAATGGAGAGCGCCACACAGAACAGGCCGATCACCAGGACCAGGGCCAGGATCACCGCTCCGATCATTCCCGCGATTCTTTTCCTCATTGTTTGGTATCCTCCGTTTCGTTGTCCTCGTTGTCGTCTTCTGTCATGCCATCCGCCGCCCCCTCAAAGAGGTCCAGGAAGACGGCGCCTATCGCCTTGAACAGCGGTCCAAGGGCGAACCATATCAGGACCAGCAGCAGCACGACCAGAAGCCAGAATACAGGGTTCATTTTTTGGTTCCCCCCTTTTCGGGCGGCGGGCACTCTCCGCCGCTCATTTCAGTTTCTCCTTCCACAGCACATCGATCATGTCTCTGGTGATTTCCTTGATCTGCCAGAACTTCAGGCCCTTGGGCCGCAGGAACTCGATGACCTCTTCGGCGATCCTCATCAGTTCATCCTTCTGGCAATATGTAGCCGTCTCCTGGTTCGTCATGTTGTTCTCATCCATCTGTCTCGCCTCCTCTCTCAGTGCTATCAGATCCGCCGTGGAGTACACACCGGCCATCACTGGCTGATCGACGATCCCGAAGTTTCCGCTCTGGCAAATCTTCGCAACTACAAACCGTTCTCGTTCCTTGATGAAGATGAAGATCCTTGCTTTAGACTCGGGAAATTGTTGACAGCGAGGTTGGTCGTCGCCCCGCCGGCCAGTGATGGCCGGCGCGTACTCCGTGAATTTGATGGGGACATCGACCTATCTGGCATATTCGTCCCCATCATCAGCAAAAAGGTAGGCAAAACTCTTTCCAAAATAATCGCACAGAGTTTTGCACTCCTGCGGCGTAAAACGTCCGCTTTTGATTTTCTGCTGCCACGCATTACGGCTGACCCCAATAATGGCTCCCATGTCCTCATCCGTCAGTCCGCGGTATGCTTTCTGACCCAGCAAATTTGGGAACATATGATTTCACCTCCTCACTGTTGGCGTATCGCCAACCTTGTCTGTAGTATATACGCATTTCGCCAACCTGTCAATACTTTTTTAGAAAAAAGTTGACATTTCGCCAACATTGTGTCATAATGCACTCACAGGGAGGTTGAAGCTATGAGTTTTGCAGAGAATCTGAAAAAAGCCAGACAAAATGTTGGCATGACCCAGCAGCAGGTCGCTGATAGAATGGGCATCACAAAAAGTACTTATTGCGGCTACGAAACCGAAAAGCGCCAACCTGACGTACAAAAAATAAAGCAGTTGTCTAAAATTCTTGGTGTTCCGTCCGACTTCCTGCTAGAAACAGAAAATGCGCCTGTCCAGAAGGACAAGCGCACTGTCAGCGACGACGACCTCAAGGTCGCTTTTTTCGAGGGGGCAAATGATCTTACGTCAGATGAGATCGATGCTCTGTGGAACGACGCAAAAGATTATATCCAGTACAAGATTGAACAAAGAAGGAAAAAGAATGACTGATCTTTTGTCTTTGTATCGCTATGCTGAAGAAAATGGAATCGACGTGGACTGGTTCCCCATGGAGCAAGCTTCATCCCTGTCTGTTCCGCTTCCGGATGATACTTATGCTATTGCTCTGGACCCGTGGAAACTACCAACGATAGCCGATGAAACCGTGCGCTTGGGGCACGAATTGGGTCACTGCGAGACCTGTTCATTTTATAACCGCTGGGCTGCCTTGGACATCCGTCAAAAGCACGAAAATCGAGCTGATAAATGGGCAATAAAAAAGCTCATCCCGAAAGATGAACTAGAGACTGCTATTGTTGACGGCCGCACAGAATTGTGGGAGTTGGCAGAGCTGTTTGGAGTGACGGAATCCTTTATGTTAAAGGCACTCTGTTGGTATCGGAATGGAAATTTAGCGGTCGATATATTTTGAAAAACCAAAACTGTGCAAGAGGAGATAAGTCGCTATGCCTCTCTTTGCTGTTTGTCCACAATGTGGAAAGAAAAAGCTATTCTTTTCTATGGCATCATCCGGCCTTTGTGGTACCTGCCAGGCGGAAAAGGATATAGCGAGTAAGCAGTTGGCCCAAGAACAATGCACCGCAGAAAAGTTAAAAGCCGTACAAGATAGATTGGAAACAGAACAGCGCATCGCCCGGGAGCATGAAGAAACTATTGTTAGAATTTCTTTACGGCAATCTCCTCAAATGGGATTGCGCAGAGCTTGGGGGCCGCGGGCCTACGGCGTACTCAGTGACTATACCGTGATTGACACTGAAACTACCGGATTGGATGCATGCACATGTGAGATTCTTGAGATTGGCGCGATTCGTTACCGCTCCCATCGAGAGGTTGCCCGCTTTCGGTCATATATCCGCCCATATCGTCCGATTCCACGATCAGCGACTGAAATCAACGGCATAACTGAATATACCGTAAAACTTGCACCACGCTTTCCAGAGGTGTACGCTGACCTTTTAGATTTTATCGGCGATGATGTTCTGATAGGTTATAATATCGATTTTGATATAAAGTTCATACAGACAAGAGCAGGTGAGGACATTAAAAACAAAATCTTTGACGTCCTTCCATTGGCAAAGCAGGCCCTGACTTTGGAACGCTATCGGTTAGACGATCTCCGTGCTTATTTCCTGATTGGAGGCGGTTCTCATGCCGCACTTGACGACTGCAAGGCTACTGCAAAAGTATATCAGCGATTGATTGATATGCCGAATGTCGCAAAACAGTTGGCGGAGGAAGCAGCCAGAGAAGAAGCGGCCCAAAAAGAATACGAAAGGCTTCGCCAGGAGCAAGAAGCGCATTTACAAAAAGTGAAGGATGAAAAGGCCAGACTAATGGCAAACGCGCCTTCTGCAAAAGAATTACGCCAGCTTTCTGCAAAAATGACTGGGGAGGCAATAGAGTATCTTTCAAAAGCCAAAATGATCCTCAAATACGCTGGAATCGATACATCTCGTATTGGTGAGACTTATGCCGGCGACAAATGTAAGGCGCTCCACGTACCATGTAAAAACGATATTTTTATTGCGCAATGTCAAATCGCCATCTTCTTCGGTGTAAAATTGGAAGGAAATCTGAAATACATTCTCCTAGATTTGCCACCAGAAGACATTAAATGTGACTTCGTATGTGTGCCGTCCTCCATTCAGGAAGGCGAGAATAGAAGTCGGATCTATATTCCATCTGTGCAGGCAATGGATTCAATAGCGGAATATATTGTCAAGTCCTATCAGCATGCACAGGAAACTGTGGAAAACCAGAAAATGTAAAAAGCGCCGCCCTACCGGAGCGGCCAACATAGGAAGGAGTTCACACCATGTTAGAGGAAAAAGATTTACAGGCCATCGCGCAACTAGTGGACACCAAACTGGAAAAGCAGAAAGCCGAGATTCTGAGCGAGTTGGGCCAAAAGATCTCCGACTCCCAGAGCGAGACCATGCGTGGCGTGGCCGTGCTGATGGAGGCAGAGTTCCGTCCGCAGTTCAGCCTCTTGGCGGAGGGCCAGCAGACCATCAATGA
>NZ_CANRLT010000119.1 GCF_947631555.1 uncultured Mailhella sp.
AGGAGCCGTGCTTGAACGCTATGATCAAAAGTAAGGATATTTTTCTTTTCCAGTTTTTTGGCGCAATGATTCCATAGTTTAAACATAATAGTATCAAAAATATAAATTTTTTCAGTTTTACATAGTTCAGCAATATGATTGTTTAATAATTTATACACATGTTTCATGATTCTATACTTTGCCTTCATAACACAATACCTCCATAGGTTATAGGTTAAAAAACAATGCCAAAATTAACAACAACACATAAACACCATATATGTAGTTTTATATTTATTCAAAAATTTCTTCACAGAGATTATCATAGATGTTTTTTGTAGCGGATTTGCCATTTGGCGGCAGGATATATTCTCTGATAAAGGCTTCTCTGGCCTCTTTCTTGCTGTCCATTCCCTTGAGGACCACGTTTTCAATGAAGCTGCAGATGGATTTGAACAAATTGCCTTCTGTCTTGTACAGCAATTCAAAATTCATCCTGCCAAATTCATTAAGTTTGACACGTGTCTTTGGGCCAATGGTGAACAAGGCAGGCTTGTTGACCGCGGTGTATTCGGCTATGAAAGAAATGGAGTCCAAAATCATGGCGTCGGAAGTCAGGAACAGATCAATGAACTCGCCGTTTTCATACTGACCGTTTTCGAGCTCTTCCCAGCGGGCAAAATAGGCATCGCTTTCCTCTTTTCCCCACTTGGCCTCCAATTTGGGGCGCAGCATGGGGTGCGGTTTGAACGCGATTTGAATGCTGTCCTTGTACTGCTCCGCAATGGTGAACATGTCTTCATACAGGTCGAAGAAGGCATTGAATTGATACAGGTCATCTGGAAACTCATCAGAATGGTGCGGTGCCCAGATGATGCGTTTCCTGGGTTTGTTCTGGGGTTTCCATGGGTCTTTGGGCTGGTAGTTGCCGTCAAAGAAAGGATCCAGCTTTGGCGATCCGGTGACATGGATGTTACGCCCAATGTTTTTCATCACACTTTTTGCCAAATTAGAAACGTCTGTATTGGCTAGGAAATAGCGATTGACAAATCTGCACAGCTCCATAGAATGTTGTACATTGCTATTGCTGGAGAGTGGATAGAAATAATCGACAAGAAAGCTCATACGGTCAAAATAACGGTCGATATAAAACTCTCTTTGGAAAAATTTAAACCATGATTCCGTATAGAAGAGAATGTCAGGCTTCAGTTCAGCGCGCAGATTGACAAAGGTTCCGCTGTTTTCATCGTAGGTACGCATGACCCGATAGCCCTTTGCGGACAGAGCCGCATAGGTGGAATTCATATACTGTACCATCGCGTCATGGCCCTGTAAGATGAACGGATCGACGACTACCGTGGGGATAAAGGAGGGGCTGGCTTCCAGGAGCCGATACAGACTGTCAAAACACCAGCAGCTGATGCGTGAACAAAACAGGCAGACTCTCAGCTTTTCGCCTCTGGCCAGGCGCTCACGCATGTTGCGGCGATGTTCTTCTCGTTTATACAAGGCCGCGAGGTAGCGCTCCTCCGTGTTTGCTTTTCCTGGAGTAAAGTGCGTTTCCGTGCCGGGGAAGGAATACACACCGCGTTCATCCTTAGCCACACGAACACCCAGAAAATACCACCGCGGTCTGGAACCGCGATTCACTTTCCAGATCGGGAGGTTGAAGATCCGCCAGGTTGTGACATTCCCATGGATGGTCACAGAGGCCACCTGGACGCCGAATGCCGACCATGACTTGAGGTGTAGCTTGTTGTAAGGGATGTAGCGGATGCATGCACGCAGTTTTTCGATGGTCAGCCTGGACTGGCTCGCAAAACGCAGCAGGCTTGCGCAGATCGTTTCCAGCGACCCAATGCGGTCTCGGCAATAGGCATAGCACTTCTCCCCGATCCGCTCCTTGCCGTTTTCGCTGTAGACCTGGCGGATAATCTCGGCAAAGGGTGTGAAGGTCCCGGGAAAATCACGCGCCTGTTCACAGGTCATTCCCAGGCAGTATTCCACCGTGTCGCAGAGCAGGACATGCCTGTCATCCGTAAAGGGGGTGGTATCCATCTGGCAAATGACCGCCGGCAGCCGGCAGCCCGCCGCCTCAAGGACGCTGGTTCCCACGGCAAACACGATGTCCGCCATGTTGCTCAGGCAGGCAGCCAGTTCTTCATGGGCAACGGTGCCAAGAAAAACGGTCTCGAACTTGTCCTTATACTTTTCGGCACAGGCTTCCGCTTCCTTGCGGTACACACCGTCGCCGATGACGATCAGTCTCCTGGGTCGGGGATCTTTCAGCCTGGCCAGATGGGACATGATATTATAAAGCGAATACCGCTTGTCCACAGACAGGCGTCCCAGCCAGGCGATCGTGATCTGGCCCTTGCGTACCGGTTCCCTGACGGGGGGGTATTCCCTGGACTCCGCACGGATCTGCAGATAGTCCCTGTTCTGGAAATCAAGGCCGAACTGTTGTTTAAATATGTTGCGGCTGGACCAGTCGTGATACACCAGCGCCCTGTTTTCATAGGCAAGTTTGAGCAGGCGTCTGGCTTCATGATTGATGAGTACAACCTCCCAGGAGCAGGGCACTGTTTCCCAGTGCCAGAGGAGGAGCTTGCTTTGGGGCGGCAGGTTTTTGATTTGCACCACTCTCGTGGAGTTAACTACAACAATTACCGGTTCCGGCAGCGGCAGAGTGTCGGCATTGGGGTCGTAGTCAATGAACTGGATAGAGGTTCCCGGGGCACACAGGTCATGTGAAGCACCGTCATGGTAATCAACGAAGTAGACGTGCAAATCAGTATGTTCGGAAAGATACTTTGCATAGGTGAACAGTATCTTCGTTCCGCCAGCGACGGCACGGGACGGCAGCCAGAAACAGATGCCGGAATATCCTTGCTCCCTGATATCATGCTCAAGCTGCGAAAGATTTTTTTCGTCACTCATGATTCGTGCTCCACATGTTAAAAGTCTTTGCGGTAAAGGGTAGTGCCGAACAGGGAGATTTTCTTTCTCCTCCTGCTCCAGAAAAGCGAAAAGAGAAACTTCAAAGGAAATGAAACTCCCGGCCAAAAACGCTGAATTTGCGCTTGGTGAGATTTATATAAAAAATATGATTGACGGCTTTGAGTACCCGGCGGCGACCTCTGTGCCAGCGGCTGTGCAGACTGTCGGGATGCCTGCGCCGAATAATGGAGAGTAAGCCATGCTCGCGGCAGTATGCCTCTTCCAGGGCGTATATTTCCCGATAGATTTTTCTGCCCGTTTCTTCCGTGCCATAGGTCTTGATGACGTTGTCTTCATGCCAGCGGTAGCGGTACAGCATCCTGGGGAGATAGACCATGCCGCCGAGCTTTGCGAGCTGAAGGTTCATGTACCAGTCTTCCAGAAGCACAGAGGTATTGTACCCTCCGATTGCGCGCAGGGCGTCCGTCCGCATCAGATAGCCGTTGGGAATGTAGTTGCCTTCCAGAAGGCTTGCGTAGCTGCCGAACTCGTTTCGTCTGCGGCTGGGAATGTTCAGTCTGAGATACTCTCCAAACGTCTTGAAGCGGGCCTTCTCCAGAGGAATGCCTCTCCGGTCGGCATCCCAGCCTATGCGGCGGGAGGCATCGTCCATGATGCTGCAGTCGCCCACGGCCAGCACCACATCAGGACGGGACTCCAGCACCTGCACAAGTTCCTGCACAGCGTTGGGTTCGGCGGCATCATCCGAGGCGATGAGATAGACATACTTCCCCTGCGCCATATCGATCCCCAGGTTGCATGAGACCGCGGTATTCCTTTTTTTCTTGGACAACATCACGGTGCGGACGAAACGCACCCCGCATTCGGCTCGAAGGCTTTCCGCTGCCTGAAGCGTCCCGTCAGGCGAGGCGTCGTCGATGAGCAGCAGCTCAAGAGGCGAGTAACTCTGGAGGATAACGGACTTTATGCATTCCCGGATGAAACGTTCATGCCGATAGGAGGGAATAATAACGGAAACAAGGGGATTGGCCATGCCTCTTTCCTTTCTTACTTCCAGGCGTTCACCGTGTCCGTCACGAAGCGTATTTCCTCAGCGGTCATGACCGGAGACATGGGCAGGGAAAGAATTTCGCGATGAATTTTTTCCGTGATGGGATAGGTGCGATCGTTCCATTCCTCATAGGCAGGCTGCTTGTGCGGCGGCGTGGGATAATGGATGAGGGTCTGGATGCCCTTGCCCGCAAGATAGCGCTGGAATGCGTCCCGCTCTTCCGTACGCACGGCGAACACATGCCAGACCGCGGCGTCCTCGTCCCAGGTCTGCGGCAGGACCATGCGCGGGTTGGTGATATGCTCGCGGTAGAACAAGGCGATTTCGCGGCGGCGGGCGTTGTCGGCGTCGAGGTAATTCAGTTTCACGTCCAGCACCGCGGCCTGAATTTCGTCAAGGCGTGAGTTTATCCCCTTATAAAGGTTATGGTACTTGCGGTCAGAGCCGTAGTTGGCAAGGGCCTTCAGCTTCAGAAAGAGCG
>NZ_CANRLT010000120.1 GCF_947631555.1 uncultured Mailhella sp.
TCGTTCCCCCAGGTAAAGCTGCTGTTTGCGGAACGCCGTGAATGTGGCAAGGCGCTTGCGCTGTCCAGAAAGATTGATCGCAAGTATGCAGAGGCCGCCGAAAAACGAAAGGGTGAACGTCCGCTGTTTTCCATACCTGACTTCCGGCCTGGCAATCCGGCAGCGGCCTATTTCGCTCATCTGGAGAATATCCGCCATCATCTGACCATTGAGGACTATTCTCGCGTGGACGCCATGATCGCCCTGCGGATGCGTGCCAACGGCCACAGTCGGGAGTCAGTGGAAGAGACCATCCGTTCCTGCGCTCCGAGCATTCGGGAAAAGCAGGCCAGTCGTAACTGGCAGCGATATGCCGAGCGCACGGCAAATTACGCTTTCGGCCCGGCAGGGGACAGAGACCTGGAGCGGAATGAGCGGTATCGGGATTTTTGGCGCAGGGTTGAAGGGGGGGAAGAAAAGGCGCGTCAAACCAAGGGCGTGAAGATGAGGTAGGAGAAGATTTGTGATTGTTTTATTACGTCTTTTCCAATGAATTGGAGGTGTTTTTCAAGTATTTGGTCAACATTTTCTGTGTTCATCACAGTACAATTTGGAATTTTGTCCAATTCCTCTTTTCCTATGCCCCAAGCCGTATGAAGTTTTTTCGCGCACATGACGTTCTCTTGTGGAGGCCGTCATGCGGCGTGGGACAGGGGCCATGGCCCGCAGGGGGGAAGTTACGGAGGTCGATTAAATTACTTTTGATACGGTCCCAAGAAGCGTTCACCGTTGAAATGGATGAGGTGGGAGGGCGCGTCCGCCACCCAGACTTCTGTTTCCCAGGCAATCTCTCCCACATAGCGGGCCATGATTGCCCGATTAGGGAAGGCCGTCACATACACCAGACCAGGCTTAGCGCTGGAAAAGAGTGCTGCAAGCTCGTCATGGCGTTTGCCGTCCACCGGACCGTGACTGGTTACGGATTCCACCAGCAAGAGCCAATCTTTTTTGGGATCGTAGAAGACCACATCCGGCATCTTGCCGTGGGAATCGACCATCACGCCCAGGCTGGCAAGCAGACTTTCATCAAAATAGCCCCATTTGTTGCCGGTATCCCCCACATAGAGCAGAATGCTGCCGGGCACGAAGCAGGGAGCGAACGCCTCCACAATGGCCTTGATAAGTTCGCTGTGCGCTCCAGGGCTGAGTTCAATTTGCTTGCCGTCTGCCAGAGATACCGGCACCATTACCCGTTCCCGCTCGTGTGCATAGCGTTTCGCCAAGCTCTCCTGCCGTTCCAGAAAGTCTGACAGGGTGCTTTCCCAGTCCGCCGTGCCGTAGAGTCGGATCAGGGCCAGAGTTTCCGGCGAGATTTGATAGACGGCTTTCGGGCTGTTTACGGCGCGGGCCGGATTGTCGGGATTGTAAAGAGCTATGCCTGCCGCCACAAACTGGTGCATGGTCTGACGGCGAAAGGTTTCACGGGTATTGGGCGCATAGTTGGCGGCATAATGCTCTTTTGCCCAATCCATGATGGGGGTTATGCCCATATAGGGAGCCTGAGCCTGGCTCCACGCCTTGTCCGGCGTCATGTCGCACAGGGCCAGAAGGCAGAGCGCAGAGCGCGTGTTCTGTTGCGCTCTGGGCAGCCCCAAGGCTTTGACGATAGCCAGAGCTTGTTCCTGTTTTTCTATCTCGTTCATGCCAGCACCGCCTTAAGGTGTCGCTCCACGTTTTCCTGCGTTAGTTCCGTCTGGCCGTCCGCCCACCGACCCAATGCCTCCAGCGTGTCGGCGGAGGGGTACGGGAGGGAGCGCAAATCTGTGGCGTTGACCTGAGTGTGACCGTTGAAGCGCCGGAAAAGCTTATCCACAAAGCCGGAGTTCAGATAGAGCGCCAAGCCGTGGGCCAGTTCCGGCGACAAGCCTTGTTTGCGGCGGTGGAACACGTTGAGATGGTTTTCAAAGCCCAGATAGGGTTGGCCGGGAAAATCCTCTGGCTGGACGTGATAGGCCACTACCCGGCGTTTTTCCTCCTTGGAGGACAAACGCCGCACGACCACATAATGGCCATTCGGGTAGAGCCATTTCATGGTTTCCGGGCAGCGGGCCACGGCGTTGGGTTTTTTGAAATCCGCTCTGGGCCATTTCGTTTTGCCGTTAAAATGGCCGGGGTACAGCAAGGGGGCGTCATCAGGCAGCGGCATGGCGCGCAAATGCTCTTTGAGGCGAAAATCCACCACTGGCCCGGTGGAAACCTCGACACCTAGGGACTTCAGGGAACGATCTGCACCGCTGAGGGAGATTTGTTCCCCCTGATTGTCGGGAATGTGAATGAACAGTTCCGGGTCGCCTGGCCGGACGATCTCTTCGAAGGGGTATCGCGCCTCGCGGTATTCGTCCATCTCGCCATTTTTTGACGTGGAAACGTCCAGCACGCTTTGCTCAGCGTCCCGTTCCAGCACGAGGATAACATTTTCCTGCAACACCTTGTCCTCCTTGAACGCTTCGGTCCTGGATGTGAACAGGTGAAGGCGCCGGATGGCCGAATGGCGCAGGATATATTGACGGAAGGGCCTGTAATACGGGCCGTTGCAGAAACTGCGCGGGATAATGGCGACCAGGATCCCGCCGGGCCGGAGCAGGGCCAGGGAGAGCGCGACAAAGGCCGTATAGAGATTGACCGTTTCGATCCCTGCGTCACGCAACAGAGCCCTGTGGGCGGAATGGCCGCTGATTTTTTTATAGGGCGGGTTCAGTATGGCGTGGGTGAAGAGGCGCTGTTTGTGCAGAACAAGCGTTGAGGCGTATTCGATAAAATCGGTATGATGGATATGCGGTTTGACGGGCAGTCCTTCCACGGCTTGGATGATGTTCTTTTCCAGCTTCTGCGCCATGTCGACGTCGTACTCAAACAGGGAGGCTTCCCCGTGGGGAAAGGACCTGTCCGTATGGCGCAGGGCCTTCAGAAAGGAGCAGGTCAAACTCCCCTCGCCCGCTCCTGCATCGAGCAGGTGAAACGCGCCAAAATTCTTGGGAAAAAGGGAAGCCATAAAGGCCGCGATGGGGGCAGGCGTCATATACTGCCCAAGAGCCGCCTTGCCTGTGGGCAAAACGGCGGGATGAGTCTTGGGGACGTGTGTTTCAAAAAGCTGGAGCATATTCCATCCTGACAAATTTTGCAGGTTTCATGATAGCGTGTTTCACGGCCACCCGCAAGCACAAAGCTCCTCTATCAAATAATCTGGCGAGGCTCGCGAAGAAGAAGGAGGAAACGACTTTATTTGTCACTAAAATAGGACTATCAAAGCATGAACAACAGACACCGCAAAACGCTTTTTACCCTATTTGCAAATCCGGTTAACGCTTCCATCGTTTCGACTGATAGGCCATGCCGTCGGGAATCATGCTCATGAGAACAGCCGAACCCAAGATGCGGAGATAGTAGCAGTCCACCTGGTCTGTATATCCGGCAGCGGCCTATTTCGCTCATCTGGAGAATATCCGCAGGCATCTGACCATTGAAGACTACTCCCGCGTGGACGCAATGATTGCTTTGCGGCTTCGCTCCAACGGCCACGGCCGGGATGTGGTGGAAGAGACCATCCGTGCCTGTGCTCCGACTATTCGGGATCCACAGTCCGGGCGTAACTGGCAGCGATATGCCGAGCGCACGGCAAATTACGCTTTCGGCCCGACAGGGGACAGAGACCTGGAGCGGAATGAGCGGTATCGGGAACTGTGGAGGAAGATTGAACGCACAGAAGAAAAGGAGCAGCCCCAGGTGAGGATGCGGTAGTTGGAAAGGAAAAAAGTCGTGGGGGGCAGAAAATATTGAGTGAAATCTTTGGTAGGGAGCCGGGATCGGGTTCTCTTCGCGCATCTCACTTAAGACCACTTTATCGTGGTTAGCGGTGTTGACAAAATTTTCTTTATGTATTAACTATTTTGTAGTAACAAACAAGACGACATGAAATTTGAGTGGGATGAAACCAAAAACAGACTTAATAAGGTAAAGCATGGCGTTAGCTTTGAGGTGGCCACCCGCGTATTTGCTGATCCTCGGAGGATAGAGCGATATGACGAGGGCCACAGCGACATGGAAGACCGCTGGATGACCATCGGGATGGTATACCCTGCCATTTTAGTTGTCATATACACAGAACGTCAGAATGGAGAATATTTCCGTCTTATTTCAGCGAGGCAAGCCAATGAGAAAGAACAGCGAGCATATTACCAGATTTGAACTGGACATCAGTAATCCGCCTCCGCTCACTGCTGAACAGCAGGCGGAACTTGAGACTTTAGCCGCCAGGCCAAACAGTGCAATAGATTATTCAGATATTCCCCCTATAGAGGATGCCAGTCGTTTCTATCGTCCAGTCAAGGAAATGACGACCATTCGTCTTGATGCAGATATACTGGCATGGCTACGTTCTCAGGGAAAAGG
>NZ_CANRLT010000121.1 GCF_947631555.1 uncultured Mailhella sp.
TAGCTTGGGAGGGGATGCAAACCCCTCCCAAGCGCAGGACGCAAAGCCCTGAAGGGCTTTGCTACATTATTGCTCAACTTCTATTTCTTCAATATTTGCCTGGGATTCATTTTCAACAAATTTGTCATAAAACATTTTTATCCATCTCATAACGCTTTGAGTACTCACGCCGATAATTTTTCCGATCATAGTCATGGATAGCCCGGAAAGATAAAGAACAAGGGCAAGGATTTTATCCTTCATTGGTTTTCCATGAGGAGTTTCCCGCGTAAACTGGAATCCACATTCCTTACATTTATAACGTTGAACTCCAGCGACAAACCCATTTTTAACGAATGCCTCAGAACCGCATTTACGGCAAGGCATCCCGGTATCCTCCGTTTTTTTTGAAAGATAGCATAATCTCAAACATTTGTCATTATAAAAGTCAGTGTCTCGTTTCTGCGTCAGGATTGACTTAAGCGTCAGGCTATGATTAAGATGCCCGGCAATACTGTTGTGCAATGCAGGCTGCAGGCTGATTTCTGTTTTTTTGTTTTACAGAGCATGCTCTATAAAATGGCATCTCCCCAAACGCATGGGTTTTGGCCGGCAGTGCCTTGGTGTATTGCCGATACACATGAGCCGCTTATTTCATCAAGCGGCTGCCATCCATAGGCTGTGCGTGGCTCTCCCTGTCGCCCTGTACATGTTGGCACACCATGGCGGGAGCACCAAATCAGTCAATGTGCGCATTCCTTCGCCCCTGATGAGAGTGGCTTGGATTTAATACAAAGGTAAGATGCTTTGAATTTCGTCACGCTGGAGTTCGCTGCGTTTTTCGTCGTGTTCCTTGTTCTGAATATGACGATACGGCGAACCAGCCCGTGCTATCCGGGGTTTCTCATCCTCGCAAATTTTCTTTTCTACTCCTGCATGGGCGTTGCCGGTGCCGTTCTTTTGTTGGGAGTCGCGCTGGCCGCACATGGAGCAGCACTGTTCATAGGTCGGCGGCGCGGGAAGGTGGGGGATCTTGCGGCTGTCACGATCTTCATCCTGCTTTGCATAGGCCTGCTTATTTTCTTCAAATATTTTCAATTCCTTGTACTGGTGACGAGCGACTTGCTGGCCTTTATGGGTAGCCCGCTCTCATTGTTGCCGCTGCTGAACTATGAGGCCGCCTATATAGCTGGACTCTCGTTTTTTCTCTTTCAGGCCATGTCCTATGTCATCGACCTGTATCGCGGAACGATCAAGCATCCGTATACATTTTTGGAGACCTTGGCATACGTTTCGTTCTTTCCCACGCTGCTTTCAGGCCCCATATTGCGGGCAGGACAATTCGTACCCCAGATGTATGAGCAGAGTATAGACGAGACCGCCATGCAGGATGGCTTCCTGCTCATTCTGGGAGGCCTGTTTAAAAAGGTCGTACTCTCGAGTTATCTTTCAGAATATGTGGTGAAGGGCGTATTCAACGCTCCAGACACATATGCCTCTATTGCTGTTTGGGTGGGCGTATATGGATACGCTCTCCAAATTTTCTGCGATTTTTCTGGCTACACAGATCTTGCCATGGGTGTGGGCAGACTCATGGGCTATGATATTCCAGAGAATTTTCGCTCTCCGTATCTATCTAAAAATGTTCAGGATTTTTGGAGACGCTGGCACATCACGCTCTCAGCATGGCTGCGTGATTACCTATACATCCCTCTCGGGGGGAACCGTCGCGGCAATGTCTATTTCAATATTTTCCTGACTATGGTACTCGGAGGTTTGTGGCACGGCGCGAACTTCACATTCATGGCATGGGGTGCGCTGCATGGTATCGGACTGGTTGTGCATCGGGCGTTTCGCAAGCACTTCCCAAAAACTACGGGTATGTTCGCCCCGCAGTGGGGAGTGCTGGCATGGATGCTTACGTTCCATTATGTGGCATTCCTCTGGATATTCTTCCGTGCCGAAAACATGGATATCGCGTTTGCGATCTTCCGGCGCATGTTCGAGTTTGCTTCTGTAGGCGAGGGCTTCCCCGTGTTCGCTGTACCGGTCATCACAGCTGGCATGGCTCTGCAGATCTGGGGTTCATCGCTGCACGATGCCTGCTTGCGCAGTTTGGTCGCCATACCGTGTTATGTGCGCGGTGTGCTCATCGGCGTGGTCGGCGCATGCATCATGAGCATGGGGCCAGATGGCGTGCTGCCCTTTATCTACTTTGGTTTCTAGTATGGATGTATCCAAAAGGATATTCGCCATCTGCATGGTCGCTCTGCTGACCTTTGGATGCCTGCAATACAAAGGATTGCGCCCGCGTCTGGCAGAGAGTTCCTTCGCGTCTGCAGCAGGCATGGTGTTCGCAGCAGCAGACGCTCTCGGGTTCGATCGATGTCAGCAGCTCTTGCATACTGTTGCAGCTGAGATTCGGCAGTACGATGTGGTTGTGGGTGGCTCCTCTTCCGCAATGGAGCTTGGCGATACCGGGGGAGGACATCCCCCCATACAGGAAGCTGTTTCCATGCCGCAGCTGCCTGTCAAGCCGTCACCTGAGCCTGAGGCATCGGTCAATCCCGCTCCCATGAACGATGCTGCGGCCGAAACTCTGGCTGAAAGCTCCCCATCATCTGCGCCGCTGGAGCAAAATCCCTCCGTTGCAGGAATCCCCTCTGTGTCTCAGGAGGTGTCTCCTGCGCCAAGCGCATCCTCCGAGCTGCCTGTCAAGCCGTCACCTGAGCCTGAGGTATCGGTCAATCCCGCTCCCGTGAACGATGCTGCGGCCGAAACTCTGGCTGAAAGCTCCCCATCATCTGCGCCGCTGGAGCAAAATCCCTCCGTTGCAGGAATCGCCTCTGTGCCTCAGGAGGTGTCTCCTGCGCCAAGCGCCCCCGCTGTAATACTGTTGGTGGAAGACTCTTTCATGGAGCAGTTCGCACGCACTCTTAAGCGGTACAAAAAATTCTCAGATGTGAAGAATGTCGTGAAATTTGTGTCGGTGGCGCGCCATTCAACGGGGCTTTCAAATGCCCTGTACTATGACTGGCCCAGCGAGCTTGAAAACTTCATAAGCAAATATCATCCTACTATCGTGCTGTATTGTTTGGGGGCTAACGATCTCCAGAGCGTTGTGGAACACAAACGGAAAACGTTGTTCGGCACCCATGAATGGAAGGATCGATACCGTGAGCGCGTGGAGCAGATGATTGAGATGACCCAGCAGAGAGCTGCCTGCCCCATATGGATAGGGTTGCCTGTAATGGCCAAGAAAGGGCTTGAGAAGATGCCCATGCTGATAGATGTTCAGCGTGAGGCCTGCGCGAATTGTGGCGCTATGTATGTGGATTCCAATGCCGTACTGGCGGATCAGGAGGGCAAGTATCGTGCTTATATGCGCCTTCCCGATGGCCGCGCAGTACGCATCCGCAGAGACGACAAGTGTCACATCAGCGATGAAGGCGCAGCCTTGGTGCTGGATGAGGTAATGCCCTGCATACGAGACTACCTGTCTCAGCAGGGCTGGCTGGCCGCGCCACGTCCCGATGGGCAAGGTCATAACTAAGAGAGGATCATGCAACGATATCTTTTTATTCTGCTGACGTTCGTCATGCTGTGCAGCTGCTCAAGAGAGCCTGCGCCGCCGCCGTCCCGCACTGTGATGTTCGCCGGCGATTCCATTATGGTAGGGCTAGAACCGATCCTTCAGCAGGCGCTTGCCGGATCTGGCCGCAGGTTTGTCCCGCTGGCTAAGGTTGCCACGGGTTTCTGCCGCTCCGACAAGTTTAACTGGCCTTCGGTTCTGGCCAGGAATGTGGAGCAGGAGAGGCCAGAGGTCGTAGTTATCTGCATCGGCACTAACGACGGTCAAGCGCTTTGGGATAATGGGCGTTTTCTCCCCTTCAACTCCCCAGAATGGCATAGCCGCTATGAGGGTAGGCTGGAAGCTGTTATCTCAACGGTAGCGCGGTACGGCGGGCGCACTATACTGCTCTCACCTCCTGTATTGCGCAATCCACGGCTGGCGAGCAGCGTGGCCGTGGTCACGGGCGTCATCCGCGATGTCTGCCGGCGTACAGGTACTCCGTTCTTAGACATTGGGCCTATGCTCGCCGATGCTGAGGGGCGTTTTCAGCGCAAGGGTCTGGATGTTCACGGGCAATGGGCAACATTGCGTGCCCAAGACGGTATCCATATTACGGGCGCGGGAAACGAGCTTCTTGCCACCCGCATTGTCCCGTTTATCGAACAGTATCTGTAAGCTGCAGATGCCGGGTACAGGAGTATAATGAAATCCCTACCGATACTATTGTTTCTGTGTTTGTCGCTGTGTGCGCTTGAAGTTCCTCATGTCGAGTGATATGCACCCCATCAGGTGGACAAAGTAAGAAAGCCCCGCTAGGCTGAACTTTGTAAACAGATGGGGATT
>NZ_CANRLT010000122.1 GCF_947631555.1 uncultured Mailhella sp.
CCATGCCGGCTTTCCAGCCGGCGCGGGGTCGTCGCTCCAAACGCGCTACCGCGCGTGCCTCCGGCGGTTAAAGGAAGGGAAAGGCAGAAACACACTTCCCAAACCGCCGGAGCGGTGCAGGAAAAGCAAGATGCCTTTTCCCTTCCCTCTCTTCCCCTGAATGCAAAAATGCACCAGAAAAGAAAAAGACAAGTTATTCCAAAATGATATAATAAAACCGCTGGCGTGCAAAATTGCTTAAATTGTTGTCTTTTTGCACAGTAAGGGGTATATTTCAAAAAAAATCACTTGGTTATAAAGATTGTGATGGAAAGAATAAGAAGGATATTTTTTTGTTTTCTGAGCCGCCGCTGCAAGATTCCTTCTCTAAAAATGGGAAGGGTAAAAAAAAAATCAAAAAATATAAATGGTTAGTTAAATAGTAATGATTTTTATTAGTAATTTTTTATGGCACGCTTTTTGCATTGTGAAAGAGTATGTGAAAATTTTCGTGCTGACCGTGAGCCGGGCACGGGAATTTGCTGGTGAAACAGCATGTGGACATGGCCAGCCCCGCGTGGGCAACAGAAACCTTAAACAGGGAGATCACCATGAAGCGTTTGATATGCGGGCTTGCTGCCCTCGCCCTCCTGCTTTCCGTGAGTACCGGCAACGCCGCCGAGTACAAGAAAATGACCATCCGCGCCGCCACGGCCAATCCGCTGGGCAGCCTCCATGTGACGGCACTGGAGGAGTTCAAGCGGATCATAGAGACGGAATCCAACGGCGCCATCACGGTGCAGACCTTCTACGGCGGCTCACTGGGTGACGAACAGGCCAACGTGAAGCAGTGCCGCGATGACGAACTCAACGTCACAGTCGTCGCCAACGGCAACGTCACTCCCTTCGCGCCTTCCGCCGGCGCGGTCTATCTGCCCTACCTCTTCCCCAAGATGGAAGACGCCAAGAAGCTGTTCAACAATAAGGAATTCACTGATAAGCTGGCGGATTCCATGGTGAAGGAAAGCCGCACCCGTCCTCTGGCCTGGCTCATCGGCGGCTATCGCCACATCACCAACTCCAAGCATCCCATCACCAACATCAACGAACTCAAGGGCCTCAAGATCCGCGTCCCCGCTGTGGAACTTCAGCTTGCCGCCTTCCGCGCCTGGGGTGTCGAACCGCATCCTCTGGCCTGGACCGAGACCTTCAACGGCCTGCAGCAGGGCGTCATCGACGGTCAGGAAAATCCTCATTCCATCAACCGCGACCAGAAGTTCTGGGAAGTCCAGAAGTACATCACCGAGAGCCATTATCTGCTCTGGGTCGGACCCATCCTCGTGAGCGAAAAGTGGTACCGCAAGCTTGACGATCAGACCAAGGCGCTCCTGAACAAGGCTGCGAAGCAGGCTCAGGCCGTGGAATGGGCCTGGTCTGACGAGCAGGACGCCATCGCTCTGAAGGACTGCCTCGATCACGGCATGGTCTTCAACCAGCTTACCGACGAACCCGTGTGGATGGAAGCCGCCCGCTCCGTCTGGCCCAAGTTCTACGACAAGGTCGGCGGCAAGGCTCTTGTGGATGAGGCTGTTGCCATCATAAACGCCAACTAAGATTCAGGCGGTGTGCCCCGCCCGCCTGCGGGGCGGGGCATCCTGCGGAGTTCCGGCCTGTCCGGGACTCCGCAGACGCCGTGTGCGCGTCCAAAGCCTCCTCTTTCTGCCGTTCATCTCAGACTTGAGAGAGAGTCATGGGTATTCTGAAAAAAATATACGACTACTTTGAAGAAGGCATGTGCTGCATCATGCTGAGCACGATGATCCTGTGTCTTTCGGCACAGGTTCTCGCCCGCATGATGGTGGGCACGTCCATCGCCTGGACGGAAGAGCTTTCGCGCTACACGTTCCTCTGGTCCGTGTATCTGGGCGCGGCTCTTGCGGCCAAGCGCGGGGCACATGTGCGCGTGACGGCGCAGTTTCTCTGGATGAAGGACAACCTGCGCATGTTTTTCCGTGTGCTTGCCGATGCGCTGTGGGTGTGTGCGCTTCTGTTCATCGCGTTCAACTGCCTTCCCGTCCTGGAGGAAGGCTTTGAATTTCCGGAAATCTCTCCCACCATGCACTTTGCGAAGGTGTGGGTGGAATGCATCATCCCGCTCAGCTTTGTGATGGTCGCCTGGCGCGTGGTCGCCGATTACTTCATCCGCTGGAAAAACGGCACGCTGAACAGGCTGGTGCGCTTTGAGGAGGATCTCTGATGAGCACAATGGAAATAGCGCTTGTGACGCTGGGCGTCATGCTCATTCTGGGCATGCCGATCTTCATGTCCCTGGTCATCGCCTCCTCTGCGGCGCTGCTGTTCGGCGACAGCATGCTTCCCCTGTCCGTTATCCACAACTCGCTTTTTGAAGGCATCAATATTTTCACGCTGCTGGCCATCCCATGTTTCGTTGTGGCCGGGGCGCTCATGGAATACGGCAATATAACGCACCAGATTATCGGAGTCGCCAAGATGCTTGTCGGCCGTATGTATGGCGGGCTGGGCATCACGACGATTCTGGCCTGCACGTTCTTTGCCGCCATTTCCGGTTCCGGCCCGGGAACCGTGGCTGCCGTCGGCACCATCATGGTCCCCGCCATGGTCCGCAGCGGCTATTCCAAGGATTACGCCGCAGCCGCGGCTTCCTCCGGCGGCACCATCGGCATCATGATTCCGCCGTCGAACCCCATGATCATTTATGCCATTCTGGGCAACCTGTCGGTCACGGCCATGTTCACCGCCGGTTTTCTCCCCGGTGCGCTGGTGGCCGTGTCCATGATGTCCACGGCCTACCTCATCGCCCGGCGCAAGGGCTTCAAGGGGGACGAGGACACGCCCGCCTTCAACCTGAAGCTGTTCTGCCGTACCTGCGGTAAGAGCTTCTTCGCCCTGATGACGCCCGTCATCATCCTGGGTTCCATCTATTCGGGCTACGCCACGCCGGTGGAGGCTTCGGTTGTCGCCATCATGTATTCGCTCTTCGTGGGCTTCGTGGTGAACCGTTCCCTTCGCCCCAGGCATATCTACCTCGCACTTCTTGAAGGCGTCATGACCTGCGGCTCGGTGCTCATCATCGTGGGGGCCTCCACGCTCTTCGGCAAGATCCTCACCTATGAACAGGCACCCCAGAAGCTCACGCAGCTCATCTTCGACTTTACGAACAATCCCACCGTGGTTCTGCTGCTCATCATCGTCGTGCTGTATATTCTCGGTATGTTCATGGAGACGCTTTCCACGCTTATCATTCTGGTTCCCGTGCTGCTGCCCGTCATCGTGCAGCTCGGCATCGACCCCATCCACTTCGGCATCATTCTGGTACTCACCAACGAAACGGCGCTGCTGACGCCGCCTCTGGGGGTGAATATCTTCGTGTCATCGCGAATAGCGGGTATCTCCGTGGAGCGCAACGCCGTGGCGGTTCTCCCCTATGTGGGAACGCTCACGCTGTGCGTATTGTGCATCACGATGTTCCCGGCCATTGCAACCTGGCTGCCCAGAGTACTGGGCTACGGACTTTAGCCTCCGACCCCGGCTCAGACCGATGGCGCGCCCGGCATGACTTGTGCCGGGCGCGTTTTCCCTTTTTGGGGGGAGGGAGGAAAGGCAGGAAAAGCAGGAAAGGGCATCTTGCTTTTCCTGCCGGAAAAGCGCGAAGAGTGCCGAACTTCCAGTTCGGCGAAAGGCACCCTTCGGCCACGTCCCTAACCGCCGGAGCGGGGTAGTCGGGATCGCGCCTCGTGCAGCTTCGCTGCTCTCGGCCGCGCTCCGCGTGTCCTTACTTCCGCTCCTCGCCCGCCTCCATGCCGGCTTTCCAGCCGGCGCGGGGTCGTCGCTCCAAACGCGCTACCGCGCGTGCCTCCGGCGGTTAAAGGAAGGGAAAGGCAAGTTAACAAACGCCTTCTTTAGCTGCCGGACGGCGCGAGCTGTAGCGAGCAGATAGCGCAGGCGGCGTGTTCGTCAGGCTCCGCCTGCGAACATGGTCACGCCGCCGGAGCGGGGAAAATCTCGTCGCTCCAAACGCGCTGCCGCGCGTGCCTTTTCCCCGCTCGCTGGCCGCAAGGAGGCACAACGGGCGAAGCCCGATTGTGCGCGGCCTGCTCGCTATCAGCGGCGCACGCGCCGCGCCTCCGGCGGTCTAAGGAAGGGGGGCTTCCTTCAATCCTGCGCTATTCACGAGACACTGACTTTTATAATGACAAATGTTTGAGATTATGCTATCCTTCAAAAAAAAACGGAGGGTACCGAGATG
>NZ_CANRLT010000123.1 GCF_947631555.1 uncultured Mailhella sp.
CCAGGCCATCGAGGAGGGGGCCACCATCATCCGCGTGGGTACGGAAATCTTCGGCTCACGGCCTGCCCGTCTCGCGTGATCTTCCCCGCTCCGGCGGCGTAACCATGTTTGCCGGCAGAACCTGACAAACACGTTGCCTGTGCTATCAGCGGCGCACACGCCACGCCGTCCGGCAACTAAGGTTTTGTGCGTACTTGCCTTTTCTGTCTTCCCCCCCCCCCCCCCCCCCGCCGCAGGGGGGGCTAGGTTCAGCGCAGATGGTTGGCCTTGAGGTATTCCACGAGCAGATCCGGGAAGTCTGAGAACATGCCGTCCACCTTGAGCTGCTTGAAGGACACGTCGAGCACTTCGTCAAAATCCTTGAAGCCCTTGGGCAGGGCGTCCCTGCGCAGAGTCCAGGAGTGCAGCTTCATGCCGTTTCTGCGGACGAGTTCGCAAAGTTCGGAGAGCGTATAGCCTTTGCCGTCAGCCGTGGGCACGGCGAGAAGGTTGAAATTGGGGGCGTAAATGGTGGCGTATTTGGCAACTTCCTTCACACCTTCAGGCGTGGTCAGCCAGCGATGGCGGGCCTTGTCGTCCTTGGCACCCTGGCCGCCAGCAGTGACGAGCATACAGAGCTGTCCCTTCCAGCCAAGTTCGCGGGCGCGGATGATGGCTTCATAGTCGAAGATTTGCAGGATCGCCTTGCTATCCGGGCTGTTGCAGCCGAACTTCGTCAGAGTGTCGATCGTGGTCTTGAGGATGTCCAGCCCCTGCGCCATGAAGAAATCCGGTTCCTTCACTTCCACATACACGCCGACGTTGCCGCCGGTTGAGCGGTTCAGCCCCTGCACCTGGTACAATTCCTCTTCCAGCGAGGGGATCTGATAGGCGATGGGGACATCCGGGAAGCGGCCCGCAAACACGGCCTTGCCGGTTTTCGGGTCAAAGCGTTCGGTCACGCGCAGGGAACGCAGTTCGTCAAAGGTGAAGTCGGAGGCATAGAAGCGGCCGTCCGTACGCTGGCGGCCTGGGAATTTTTGGGCCACGTCGGTGGTGGTGTCCACCAGGATGTCGTGCATGACCACGAGCCTGCTGTCTTTGGTCATGACCACGTCCTGTTCCACATAGTCCACGCCCATGGCGTAGGCCATGGCCTTGGCGGGCAGGGTATGTTCGGGCAGATAGCCGCTCGCGCCGCGATGGGCGGCGACTTCCGGCCGATAGCCGGCGGCACTGGCCGTAAGAGGCAGCAAAAGGGTCAGTGCAAGAGCCAAAAGTACGTTGTGCATGATGCTCACTCCTTTGTTGTCGTGAATCGAAAATTGCGCGGAACTGTTGCCGCGCCTGCCAGAAGGCCTGCCTCATAGCCTGCAGAAAAAATTAAGTCAAGGTATAAGAGAAATAGATGATGTATTTTTGGCATAAAATACGCCAAGTTGGCTATTTATGTTATTTAATTATCCAAGTAATGCTGAACATATAGCTGCTATTTTTTGTGAAAACTGCATTTTTTACACTTCAGAAATGCAGTAAAAGGAGATAGATAAAGATATTTTTCTCATGGGTCCGCCGGAGAATGGACTCTATCGGCGACACACGCACTTGGCTATTATTTTCCTTAGAGCGCGGAGAAAGATAGGAAATGCAAGATGCCCCCCCGCTTGCAGGTTCGCTGAAGCCGGAACTTGCCTCCGGCGGGAGTTCCGGCTTCAGGCGTGGAGGTCAGGCCAGCTTCATGCCGAGCAGTTTTTCAGCGTTTTTGCAGAAGAATTTTTCCTTGTGCGCTTCGGAGAAGTGGAAGCGTTCGATGTCCTGAACCGCCTGCTTCAAGTTGTAGCAGGGCCAGGCAGAGCCGTAGAGAATGCGTTCGCCGTCGAGCCATTTGATGGCTTCGCCGAACATCTGATTTCCGGGCGCGTCGGGGTTGAGCATATAGATATCGGGCAGCAGCCAGACGTTTTTATTGGTGATGGCCACCTGGAAAATCATGGGGACCCAGGGGTAGCAGCTGTGGGCCACAATGATTTGCAGGTTCGGGAAGTCGTTGGCTACATGCTGAACCGTGGCAGGGTCGGAATATTCCAGCGTGCCCTGGAAGAAGCTCAGCGTGAGCACCATGGGAATGCCGGCCTTTTCGCAGCGGGCATAGATGGGGTAGAGCACGTTGGCATCGGCCTTGCGGGCGGGCAGGGCGTAGGCAGGTTCCATGGCCATGCCCTTGATGCCGAGTTCGATGCAGCGTTCCAGTTCGTCCATGGTGGCAGAGACGCCGCGGGTGATGTCGAGGCTGCCGAAGGGCACGATTTTTCCGGGAAATTCTCTGGCCATGTCCAGAATATCATCGTTGGGAACGGAGGCCGCATCATTGGGAACCTGACGGCCGATGATGACGCCGGCGGAGATCCCGGCCTCGTCCATTTCCTTCCAGAACAGGTCGAGGTCCTTCCTGGCCGCGGCTTCGCTGGGGATGCCGTGGTATTTCTGGGGAACAGTTTCGTGGCAGACGGGGCTGAACAGGCCGAGCTTCTTGAAGCCCTTGTAGGGCGGACGAAGACGGAAGTCGAAAATCATGAAAAACTCCGAAAACTTGCAGGGTGCGAAGAGCCCTGGTGATGAAGGGCGCGGTGATGACGGTGCAGACGGAACCGTTCCGCCTGTGAAGTTCCGGCGCAGCGCGCACGCGCCGGAGCCAAATATCGGCACTGTCCGTTTTCAGCTCTTCAGAGTGCCTGAATTCCCTGCGTCTGAAGAGCGGCGGAATCAGAAGTTTTCGTCAGGGACGCACTCGAGATTGAGTTCGTTGGGGATGACCATGACGGGGACGCGGCTGTGCCCGATAAGGCGGCTGGTGCTGCCGGAGAAACTGAACAGTCCATGAGAATTGAGACTGCCTGTGATGACAAGGTCGGCGCAGCGCTTATCCACAAGTTCGTTGAGCGCCTTGTCGATGGAGCCGGTGAGAAGGACGGGTTCACAGGGCAGATCGGCGAAATGCTTCGCCGCAAAATCCTTGAGGTATTTTTCTGTTTCCCGGCGGCTTTCCGCGGCGATTTTCTGCAGAAGTTCCTTGCTGGCGCCGTAGCTGGCAAAGGTTCCGGCGGACGGAAGAACATGGACGAGGAGGATGCCGGCTCCGGTCAGTTCGGCCATTTCCCGGGTGTAGCTGACAATATCGTCGTTTTTCTCCGTGAGATCAATGCAGCAGGCGATGGTGGAAAAAGCGCTCATCTTGTCTTCCTTTATGGTTTGAAATTTCGTTTTGTTTCCCCGCTGGGGCAACGGTTTTGTGTACTTGCCTTTCCCGATTTTCCCTTCCTCAGACCGCCCTGCGGCAGCCAGGCGTTTGCTTCCCTCTTCCTCGCGCCTCTGGCAGTTAAGGATTTATGTTTTTGTTTTTCACTTCCTTATCCGCCGGAGGCGCGGCGCGTGCGCCGCTGATAGCTCGCAGGCCGTGTGCAATCGGGCTTTGCCCGTTGCGCATGTTTGCGGCCTGCGAGCGGGGAAAAGTCGAGCGGAAGTAAGGACACGCGGAGCGCGGCCGAGAGCAGCGGAGCTGCACGAGGCGCGATCCCGACTTACCCCGCTCCGGCAGCGTGACCATGTTCGCAGGCGGAGCCTGACGAACACGTTCGCTATCTGCTCGCTACCGCTCGCGCTGTCCTGCGGTTAGGGACGTGGCTGGAGGGTGCCTTTGCCGAACTGGAAGTTCGGCGCTCTTCGCGTTTTTCCGGCAGGAAAAACAAGATGCCTTTCTGCCTTTCCCTGCCCCGCTCCGGCAGCGTGACTATGTTTGCAGGCTATGTCCGGACAAACACGTTCGCTATCTGCTCGCTGACGCTCGCGCCGTCCGGCAGCTAACGAGTTTGTTAACCCGCCTTTCCCGCCTTTTCCTTCCCTACTGCCGGGAGGCCAGTTTCTTTTCGTAGGCGTCGAGCGAACCCTCGCCCAGCCGTTTCCACAGGTTGTCGTAGCGCTCAATGGCGGTGTTGCGGCCTTCCTGAACGGCGCGCTTCATTTCCTCGGCGTAGAGTTCCAGGGTGCGGTCGGAAAGCGTTTCGAGTTCGCTGCGGAAGTAGCGGCGGAATATGCTGTCGCAGTTCACCCGTATGGCGTGGGGATAGCGCTGGGAGGCCTCTTCAAGAAAGCGGACTTCCGTCTCGGTGATGACGTCCAGAAGGGGATTGTGGGAGAGCGGCGGGAGCCTGTCGTCCATGCGGGCGTATTTTTCGATCATGAAGTTGCGGCCCGCAGCTTCGGCGGCCTTCAGG
>NZ_CANRLT010000124.1 GCF_947631555.1 uncultured Mailhella sp.
AAGACTCCTTTGCTTTCGTTAAGCCTTAAATAACATAAACTTATAGAAAGTGTCAACTCCTAATTATAACAGAGCCAAAGGAAAAGCCCTGTCCCACACCCTTGCCCGAACGCCGGGCCGAGCCGGATCAGGAAGAGGAACCCGCCACGCTCACGGCCATGGCACTTGCCGGTATGCGCATAGCCCGAAGCGGGGACGGCCCATCGCTTCAGCAGGCGGCAGGCGAGGACGATGAGGAAGGCAGCCGGGACTTTTTGCGAGCCGTCAAGGGCACACGCCCTCTGCACCACGGTGGCCGGGACGTTCCGCCGGAGCCGGAGCAACAGCCCGCGCCCTGCATCGGCAGCAGGCACCCGCTTCAGGACTTTATGGACGGCAAGGTTGAATTTTCCGTGGCCAGCACCGCCGAGTATGCGGAAGGGCACGTCGTCGGACTGGATCTTTCGCTCGTGGGGCGGCTTCAGGCCCGGCAGTTCAGCCCTGAGGCGCACATCGACCTGCACGGGCTGAACAGCGAGCAGGCCTTTCACACGCTGGTGGGTTTCTTTCGGAGTTCGTACTACAAGGGCGTGCGAGTGGCCCTTGTCGTGACCGGACGCGGGCTGAACTCGCCCAACGGCACACCCGTGCTGCGGGGGCGGGTGCAGGAGTGGTTCACCCAGGATCCTTTCAAAAGAGTGGTTCTGGCCTTCTGTTCCGCCAGACAGGAGGACGGCGGCACGGGCGCGTTTTATGTACTGCTGCGGCGGTATAAGAAAAATGCGGGCAAGATACGCTGGGATGTTCTGCCGTCCGATCCCGACCTCTATCTTTAAGCAGCAGCGTATACCAAAGAGCGCTGTCATACTATAATGCAATTGAATTCTGCACTATCCGCCGGGAGTGAAGGAGCCGCTTCTCATAGTCTCAAGTTGCGCCGGCGATGAAATTGCCTGAGCAGTACCGCACCTTTCCTGAAAGCTGGGTACTTTTTCCGAAAATTCTCCTGTTGACGCTGAGCGTAAAGACATTTATAAAAAAATATCGGAATGTGTATTCAGAAAAGCCGTGTTTTTTCTGTCAGGTGCACGGCTCCTTCAAGGAGAAAATGTATGTCGCATATGATTGTCGTGGGCGCGCAGTGGGGCGATGAGGGGAAGGGCAAGATCGTTGATCTGCTTACTTCAGAAGTGGACATGGTCGTCCGTTTTCAGGGCGGCAACAACGCCGGACATACAGTCATCGCCAACGGCAAGAAGTACGTCCTGCACGTCGTCCCTTCGGGCATACTTCATCCCGGTAAGATGTGCGTCATCGGCAACGGCGTCGTTCTTGACCCGGAAGGTTTTCTTGAGGAGATTGACGCGCTTGCAGCCCTGGGGCTGGACGTAAGCCCCTCGCGGCTCAAGATCAGCTACAGGACACATTTCATCATGCCGTATCACCGTGCTCTCGACGGGGCACGGGAAGGTCATGCCAAGGATAAAATCGGTACCACGGGGCGCGGCATAGGACCGTGCTATGAGGACAAGAAAGCTCGTGTGGGTGTGCGTGCAGGCGACCTTACCGATCCGGAAGTCCTGAAGAGCAAGATTACCCATGCACTGGAAGAGAAAAACGTCCTCTTCACCCAGCTTTACGGTTTGCCCGTCATGGATGCTGAAGCGGTGTTCCAGAAGCTGATGGCGCTGGCTCCCCGGATTCTTCCCTATCTGGCGGACGTTTCCAGCGTCATCCTGGACGCTCATGCCGCCGGAAAGCGCATTATGTTTGAAGGGGCTCAGGGCGTCATGCTGGATATCGACCACGGCACCTATCCCTTTGTTACGTCCTCCAACGTGGCCTGCGACAACGCGGCTCTCGGTTCCGGCATCTCCAGCGGCATCATCGGCGAACGCATCGCCATCGTCAAAGCCTACACTACCCGTGTGGGAGCAGGACCTTTTCCCACGGAGCTTTTCGACAAGACCGGCGAAGAACTGCGCAGCAGGGGCGGCGAATTCGGCGCGACCACCGGACGGCCTCGGCGCTGCGGCTGGCTGGACATTGCCGTACTGCGGGAAATGGCGCGCCTGTGCGGGCCTACGTCCATCGCCCTTACCAAGGTGGATGTACTGAGCGGCATGAAGGAAGTGAAGATCTGTGTGGCCTACGAGTACGAGGGCCGAGTGGTGCAGTATCCGCCGCAGACCCCGCGCGGTCTCGACCAGGTCAAGCCCGTGTATGAGACCATGCCCGGCTGGAGCGAAGACCTCACCGGCTGCGACCGCTGGGAAAGCCTGCCTGAAAACTGCCGCCGCTATATCGACCGCATACAGGAACTGCTCGGCGTGAAGATCGACTATATTTCTGTCGGGCCAGACAGAAAGCAGACGTTCCGGCGCTGAGTCATGAGTGCGGCTAAGGAGAGTAGAAAGGAGAGCAGAAAGGCTTCTTTGCGCAAACATGCCGCGGAGGAGACGATCCCCGGAGTGGAGGAGGCCAGGGCTGCCTTCGCGCCTGCGCTTTCTGCACACCTTGCCCGTCCCCGCGCCGTTCTTTCCGCACTGTCTGCCGAGCCGCCTCAGCTTCTTCATCTGGAAGGCGGGGAAATGGCGGAGCGGATGGCTCTCGCCCTGTGGTGGGCCGCATTGTTCAACTGTGATTCCGACGGGGAACAGCCCTGCCTCGCCTGCCCGTCCTGCCTGCGCATCGGTGCCGGGATACACCCTGATGTCATTCTGCTGGACGGCAGGAAGGAGAGTATCAAGATTGCCGACGTCCGCGCGCTGCGTCCCGTGCTGGGGGAAAAGCCCCGCCTTGGCAGACGGCGGGTCATTGTGCTGGCGGAGGCTCAGTCTTTGGGAACGGAAGCCGCCAATTCCCTGCTGAAGGTTCTGGAAGACCCCTGCCCCGATACCGGCTTCATTTTTACCGCGCCGCAGCGGGAGCGTCTCCTGCCTACACTGGTTTCCCGTGGGTGGGTGGTGACGCTGCCCTGGCCCGCCGCGGACCGTGCGCTTCCAGCGGAACTCCTGCCCTGGGAAGAAGCTCTGGCAGGTTTTGCCCGTGAAGGACGAGGCTGGTTCGACAGGACGGCGGAGCGCAGCGCCGTGGACACTCCTCTGGCACGGCAGATCGCGCTCCTTGTCGAAAAGGCTGTGGCCGCACGTCTTGCCGGGCGCAAGGGTGGGGCTTTGAGCGGTGTACTCCGCAGTCTTTCGGACGCGGAACTCCTGGCGCTGGACGAGACCGCGGCCGGGAGCCAGGACGCGCTTCAGGCGCAGGTCAATCCTCTCCTGGTTCTGGATACTTTGGCTGTCCGCTTGTATTCCATGCTTCATCCCGGGCAGTGACGAGGTTTTGATGCCATGAACTTGACAGCCGGGACTTTCGTTCCTAGTTCTTCGGTATCTTATGGAGGTCGCACATGAGTCAGGAAATGGAAGATCAGATCCCCGTCTCCGAGACGGAAGCCGATACTGCGCCGGAAAGCGCTCCCACGCCGGAGAAGACGGAAGAGCAGATACTGGAAGAGTGCAGGGCCAGGCTCTGCGCCGCATGTGATGTGAAGGCTGAGGCGGATGCCGTGAGGCTGCGCGCACTGGCGGAGATGGATAATTTTAAGAAGCGCGTTCAGCGTGAAAAGGAAGAGCAGGCACGCTACGCTGCGGAAAAAGTTCTCGCCGATCTTTTGCCTACGCTGGACAATCTGGATCTTGCCCTTCAATACGGCGGGCAGACGGAAGAGTGCCGCAGCATGATGGTGGGCGTGGAAATGACCCGCACCATGCTCCTTGCCGCGCTGAAGGAACACGGACTTGTTCCCGTGGGCAAGACCGGGGAGGAATTTGATCCCAATCTGCACGAGGCCGTTGGGCAGGAAGCCTCGGAAGAGGTGCAGTCCGGGCATATCGTCCGTGTCATGCAGAAGGGATATCAGCTGAATGATCGCCTGCTGCGTCCCGCGCGTGTCATCGTTGCGGCCAAATGAGTTCCAGAAGAAAGAATACGGGAAGCCAGGGGCTTCCCGAAGCAGAAAAAGCTGGAGAGGGAGAAAGATGTTTCAATCCACAGTCGCCTCTATCCGCCGACTGACTCCGCAACCGGCGGATAGGGGCCGTGCGGATTGCCCCTTCCTTCCCCGCTTCGGCGGCGTGACCATGTTTGCCGGCAGAGCCGGACAAACACGTCGCCTTCGCTATCAGCTCGCTGACGCTCGCGCGACTTTCCCCGCTTCGGCGGCGTGACCATGTTTGCCGGCAGAGCCGGACAA
>NZ_CANRLT010000125.1 GCF_947631555.1 uncultured Mailhella sp.
GAGGTGTGGGAGTGGGTCCGGCAGGGGCGGAACCTGTTTGAGAATCCGTGGCCCATGTATGATGAGTCAGGATGGCCCATGGACTTCATCTCCGCTTCGAGGGCAGCCAATGAGGTGACGCAGGAGCACGAGAGGCGCCTTATAACGGGCAGGCAACATCGTAAGGAAGAAGTCATCGAATACCTGGCGCAGAAGAACGCCTCATCGGAGGAGCGCCAGGAGGCATGGGCGTGGGTCCGGAAAGGAGAGGACCTGTTTTTAAATCCGTGGCTCATGGATGACGAGTCAGGATGTCCTATGGATTTCATCTCCGCTTTGAGAGAACTCAATGAGTTGTCGCAGGAGCACGGAAAATGAGCTATTTCCGATGACGGAGCCGACAGGGAAAATATCTACAATAGCTACAATACCGTCACTGACTGCCCGGAAGGAGCGTAACGGTATGGGTGAAGAAATCTGAGTATCAGAGTATATTTCCCGGCGCTCGAAAGCGCCCTCATATGTCAGCCTAAAACTCCAAACCGACAGGATGGCGGAAAGGATGGCGGTTTAGAAGTCGGTTTGGCGGAAAAAATTATAGAGTTGATTTCTGATGAAACCAAAGAAAAAATGTTACATTTATGAATAATTGAGAGCCCGATGACAGTCAAGTCATCGGGCTTATATTTGCTGAAATCAATTTTAAATTGAAGAATTATTTCATTTTTAGGATGTCAGCGCGTTGTATATTTCGTTTCGGTAGCCCCACCTGCACGGAATCCCCGTGCAGGTGGGGCGCTGAGTCCGAAATCTACAGCATTCGAAGCCACTCATCATATTTAACGATATGCCACTCCCCTCGGAACATCGGTCGTATTGCGTGTGCCGTAATTGCACAAAAAGATGTTCATATACAAACTTTTCTTCGGCGGAAGATGCTGCACGTCATTCAAATCCTGTATTTTCTCCCGAAAAGTCGTTGCAGAAAGCGGTTAAAAAATGCAAAGTTATTCTTGCGTTTGACCTCTATATGTGGTAAACTGTTTGATAAATTTCATAGAGTTGTCCTCCGGCGCCCGGCGGCGGCCGGAGGGGCCCGCGGCCCCGGACGCACCGGGCCGGCGGCAGGACGGAAAGGAAGTGGACACGGTGAAGATCATTTTCGGCGTCATCGGCAATGAGACCAACACTTTCTCCTCGGAGATCGGCACGTTCCAGCGCTGGGCCAGCGGCTGGGCGGTGGGACAGGACGTGCTCAACTATTTCCGGAACGTGCCCGGCTACTACATCGGCGGGATGCTCCGGGCCGCCCAGGAGGCGGGCGCGGAGGTCATCCCCACGGTAAACCTCATGGGCGCGGGGCCGGTCATCCGAAAGGAGGCCCTGGACTACGCCATGGACACCATGTGCGGCATCATCGCTCAGCACAAGGACGAGGCCGACGGCATCTGCATGGGCCTCCACGGCGCCGGCGTAGCCGAGGGCGTGGACGATTTGGAGACATATACCCTGGAGAAGGTCCGGGAGATCGTGGGGGACGAGATGCCCATCACCGTGTCCCTGGACCTCCACGGCAACATCACCGACGACATGGTCCGCCTCTCCGACGGCCTCTTCGGCCTGAAGGAGTACCCCCATGTGGATATGGCGGATGCCGGCTATCTGGCCATGAAGAGCCTTATCCGCATCCTCCGGGGGGAGATCCACCCGGAGACCGCGGTGGCCCATATTCCCATGTTCACCAACCTCTGCAACGCCAACACCTTCGACATGCCCATGCGGGAGTTCAAGGAGCATGTGGCGGCCTACGTCAAGGAGCACGGCCTCATCGACGCCACCTTCTTCCAGGGATTCCCCTACGCCGACGTGGCTTGCGCCGGCGCGTCGGTGGTGGTCGTGGCGGAGCGGGGGCAGAACGCCCAGGCCGCGGCGGACGAGCTGGCCCGCTGGGTCTGGGACCATCGCCACGCTCTGGACGTGGAGTGCCTCAGCCCCGCCCAGGCCCTGGATCGGGCGGCGGAGGAGTTGCAAAAGCCGGGCAAGGGCTATGTGGTCATCAATGACGCGGCGGACAACCCCGGCGGCGGGTGCCCCTGCGACGGCACCTGGCTGCTCCAGGAGCTGCTGCGCCGGGATGTGCCCCGCTCCATCCTGGGATACCTCCACGACCCGGAGATGGCCGAAAAGGCCCACGCCGCCGGTGTGGGCGGCACCGTATCCGGGCTGCTGGGCGGCAAGACCGACCAGATCCATGGCGCCCCGGTGGAGATCCGCGACGCGTTGGTGTGCGCCCTCAGCGACGGCAAAGCCGTCTGCGTCTCCCCCATGATGCAGGGCGCGGCGTTCAACTACGGGAAGACCGCCCGCCTGCGCATCGGACAGGTGGAGGTGGTGGTGTCCTCCCTGCTGGCCGGCCAGACGCTGGACGACCGTCCCTTCCTGGTGACGGGGGCCGACATCAACGACTACGACATCGTCTGCGTCAAGTCCACCAACCATTTCCGCGCGTTCTTCCAGTCCCGGGCCAAGGCCATCGTGACCACCAATCCCCCGGGTATCCATACCGCCGATTACAGTCTGCTGACCTACCACAAGATCCGGCGGCCCATCTATCCCCTGGATCCTGAAACCACCTTTTGAGGACCCCGCGGCGGTTCGGAGCGGTTTTTGCACGCGCCTCCCCGCCGTCCCCGTCCTTTCAATAGGAATACGAAATTGAAGAGAGGAGTAATGCGTATGGAAGACTTTCGCACCGAGTTCCTGCAGAGCGCCCAGGCGCTCCAGGAGGAGCTCACCGCCTGGCGCAGGGATCTCCACCAGCACCCTGAGCTGGGATTTGACCTGACGTACACCAAGGCGTTCGTCAAAGCGCGGCTGGAGGAGATGGGTTACCAGCCCAAGGCGTGCGGCAAGGCCGGCCTCACGGTGACGGCGGGCAAGCCCGCCCAGAAGTGCGTGCTGATCCGGGGCGACATGGACGCGCTGCCCATCCAGGAGGAGGCGGACGTGCCCTACCGCTCCCAGACCCCGGGCCAGATGCACGCCTGCGGCCACGACATGCACACCGCCATGATGCTGGGCGCGGCCAAGCTCCTCAAGAAATATGAGGACAAGTTGGCCGGCCAGGTGAAGCTGATGTTCCAGCCGGCGGAGGAGATCATGGCCGGTTCCCAGGACATGATCGAAAACGGCGTGCTGGAGGGCGTGGACGCGGCGCTGATGCTCCACGTCATGACCGGCACCCCCATTCCCCGGGGCTTCATCATGATCCCCGAGGGCGGCACTGGCTCCGCCTCCAGCGACTTCTTCACCATCACCGTCAAGGGCAAGGGAGGCCACGGGGCCATGCCCCAGCTGTCCATCGACCCCATCACCGCGGCGGCCCACATCCTCCTGGCCCTCCAGGAAATCCACGCCCGCGAGCTGACCCCCGGCGACTTCCTGGTCATCACCCCCGGCATCTTCCAGGCCGGCAAGGCCGCCAACGTGATCCCCGACACCGCCGTCATGCAGGGCACCATCCGCACCGGCGACGTGGAGATGGTGGCCTTCGCCAAGAAGCGCATCGCCGAGATCGCCGAGGCCACGGCCAAGGCCTTCCGGACCGAGGCCGTGGTGGAGTTCTCCGGCTCCTGCCCGCCCATGATCGCCGACAACAGCATGTCCGACGCGGCCAGGAAGTACCTCACTGAGCTGATGCCCCAGCACATCCTGCCCCCCATGACCGGCAACGGCAACAAGATCGGCGGCGGCAGCGAGGACTTCGCCTTCGTCAGCGTCCAGGTGCCCACCATCGGCCTGTTCCTCAGCACCGGCGGCACCGGCGACGGCTGCCAGTATCCCCAGCACCACCCCAAGGCCGTGTTCGACGACAGCGTCCTCCACCTGGGCGCGGCGGCCTATTCCTACTTCGCCATCCGCTGGCTGGCGGACAACAATCCATAAATCCAAATCTGAGAGAAAAGAGGTAATGTATCTATGACCGGCGCAACATTGGCAAACAGTCCCCTTCTGTACGTGCTGATCGCCATCGGCCTCGTGGCCATCGTCATCTTCGCCTTGTACTGCTATCGCAAGGCCAGGGCCCACTGCCTGGAGCTGGGGATCACCGCGGAGACCATCAACAACGTGGTCAAGTCCAGCATCAGCTTCGCCATCGTCCCCAGTATCGCCATCATGGTGGGCCTGCTGACCCTGTCCGCCACCATGGGCGT
>NZ_CANRLT010000126.1 GCF_947631555.1 uncultured Mailhella sp.
GCGGATCCTGCGCGAGCCTGGATTGTCATCTGGACCACCACGCCGTGGACACTGCCCAGCAACCTCGCCGTCTGTCTGCATCCAGAGTTCAAGTACGCGCTGGTTGAGGCCGGCGGCGAGCAGTACGTTCTGGCCTCCGAGCTGGTGGAATCCTGCGCCCGCACCTTCGGCTGGACGGAATACCGAGTGCTGGACGAGACCACGGGCGACAGACTGGAACGCCTTGAAGCCCGCCACCCGTTCCTGAACCGCACTTCGCTCATCATCACCGGCGAACACGTCACGCTGGATACCGGCACAGGCTGCGTACACACCGCGCCCGGCCATGGGCGGGAAGACTACGAAGTGGGCATGAAGTACGGCCTGGACGTGTATTCCCCTCTGGACGATGAAGGCCGCTTCCTGCCCACGGTGGAATTTTTCGCCGGGATGCAGGTTTTCGACGCCAACCCCGCCGTGGTTGCCAAGGTCAGAGAAGTGGGCAATCTTCTGGCCGAGCGGGAAATCAGCCATTCCTATCCCTGTTGCTGGCGCTGCAAGGAACCGGTGATCTTTCGCGCCACCACGCAGTGGTTCATCGGCATGGAAGCCAATGATCTGCGCAGAAAGGCCCTGGACGCCATCAGAAATGATGTTCGCTGGATACCTTCCTGGGGACAGGGGCGCATCTATAACATGGTGGAATCCCGCCCCGACTGGTGCATCTCCCGCCAGCGCATGTGGGGCGTGCCCATCCTCGCGCTGATCTGCAAGGACTGCGGCGAGGTCTGGAACGACCCCGCCTGGATGCGCGAGATCGCCGGGCGTTTCGCCGCCCATCCCACGGGCTGCGACTACTGGTATGAACACAGTGTGGAAGACGTGGCCCCCGCGGGTCTCACCTGCCCGCACTGCGGCGGTACGCACTGGGAAAAGGAAGACGACATCCTCGACGTGTGGTTCGATTCCGGCACCAGCTTCGCCGCGGTCATGGAACAGCGCCCCGAAGGGAGCGTTCCCGCCGATTTGTATCTGGAAGGTTCGGATCAGCACCGCGGCTGGTTCCACAGCTCCCTGCTGGTAGGCGTGGGCACACGCGACATCGCGCCCTACAGGGCCGTGCTTACCCACGGCTATGTGGTGGACGGTCAGGGCCGCAAGATGTCCAAGTCCGTGGGCAACGTCGTCGCCCCTCAGGAAGTCATCGACAAGTACGGCGCGGAGCTTCTGCGCCTGTGGGTGGCCTCGGTGGACTACCGCGAAGACATCCGCTACTCGGAAGAGATCATGAAGCGTCTGGTGGACGCCTACCGGCGCATCCGCAATACCTGCCGCTACATCCTCGGCAGCATCCACGACCTCACACCCGCCGATGTGGTTCCCTTCGACAGAATGCTGCCCATCGACCGCTACGCTCTCAGCGTGGTGGCCGCGAACCATGAGGCTTTGGATACCGCCTATCAGGAATTCGAGTTCCACAAGGTCTTTCAGGGACTGCACGGCCTGTGCGCCACGGAGCTTTCCGCGTTCTATCTCGACGTGCTGAAGGATCGCCTGTACTCCTCCCTGCCGGACAGCGCCGAACGGCGTTCTGCCCAGAGTGCCTTGTATCAGATGCTGCTCATCATGCTGCGCGACATGGCCCCCATCATGAGCTTTACGGCGGAGGAAGTGTTCCGTTACCTTCCCGAAGCACTGAAGCCCGTGGACACCGAAGGAGCTCCCGTGGCCACGGTGTTCGCCATGCCCGCGCCGGACGTATCCGGGCTGCGCCTCTCCGATGAGGAGCGCGGCGCGTGGGAAATGGTTATGGAGGTGCGCGCCGGAGTGACCCGCGCCATCGAGCCTCTGCGCAAGGAAGGCGTCATCGGACACGCTCTGGATACCCACGTTGTCCTGTACCTGGATGAAAAGCTTCGTGAGGCCGTCAAGGACAGCGGCGCAGACATGCGTTCCGTGTGCCTTGTGTCTCAGCTGGACATCGCCGGCTTCAAGGATGCGCCCGCCGACGTCCTGGCCGCGGCACAGCTCGATGAATGTCCGGGCCTCGCCGTACAGGTACGGAAGGCCGGCGGCGGGAAGTGCGAACGCTGCTGGATGTATTCCGAGGAACTGGGTTCCGATCCTGAACGGCCGACACTGTGCCCCCGCTGTGCGGCGGTGATGAAGGAACTTGAAGCCCGTTCCGGGGAGTAGACGGTGCGGAAGGCGAACCGTTACACTCTCGTGCTTTCGGTGGGAGTGATCTGGATAGTGCTGGATCAGCTCACCAAAGCTGCGGTGACGGCAATGCTGGCTCCGGGGCAGGGCGTCACGGTCGTTCCGGGACTGTTCGACTTGGTGCATGTGCTGAACCGGGGAGCGGCTTTCGGCTTCCTGAACAACGATGACACCGAATGGCAGTTCTGGCTCTTTGTCGCAGCCGCCGTGCTGGTGGCGGGTATCATCCTGAACATGGTGCGCACTGCCGCGCACAGCCGCTTGCTGTTCTTCGGATTTGGGAGCATCCTGGGCGGAGCGGCCGGCAACCTGATCGACAGGGTGCGTTCCCGTGCGGTGACCGATTTTCTGGATGTGTACTGGGGGCAGTGGCACTGGCCTGCGTTCAACGTTGCGGACATTGCCATCTGCCTCGGCGTGGCGGCTGCCGCGTTCGTCCTTTTGAGACAGTCTGCGGAAGAAGCCCGCGGCAAGGAGCGCTGAGATGTTTCTCACCGATCTCAACAGCGATCAGCTCATGCTGCTCATCCTGCCTGCTCTGCCGAACATGTGGGCGCTGAAGCACGCCATGTACCACGATTTCCCCACACCGAGGGAAAAGTATCGCTGGATGCTGGCCTGCGTGTTCCTGCCCTGCGTTGGCGGACTTGCCTACTACTTTGTGGGGCGCAGACACGCGAGCAGGGAAAAGATCGATATTTTTGCAAGGAAGGAAGAAAAGGCTCCTCCTTCCGTTTTGGAAGGCAGCGCACCTGTCCCGCCCCCCGCAAAGGAAGCAGCCGCGCCTTCCCCTGAAACGAAGAAAGACGGCGGCGCAGCCTGTCCGTCCGGCAATCCCGCGCATGAGAAGGACGAATGGTCGTTCGGCTGTCCCGACAATGACCGCAGGAGTTCGTCCTGACCGACGAGCCGGGCTGTACCAACGCCTCTGTTTATTTTTCTTGGAGGAAAAGCGATTATGGAACGGTTCACATGGGGACGCCCCCTCGCTCTCTTGTCTCTCCCTCTCTTGCTGACCGCCTGCGCCACCACGGGCGAACACAATGCGCTTCAGGCGCAGGTCAATCAGATGAGCCGTCAGATGAGCAGCAGCCAGACCAATCAGGCGGACAGCTGGTCCCAGCTCATGGAAATGCGGCAGGAGATCGCCGAACTGCACGGGCAGCTTGACAACATCAGCCGTGCCCTCGAACGCTCCGGCGGTGCGCAGAAACTGGCCGACACCGTAGCTTCCCACGACCGTGCCCTGCGTCTTCTGGAAAGTCAGATGGCACTGGATCTGCAGCTTGACGGCGATCCTTCCGCCCAGCCTGCCGGAGGTATCGACCCCGTTGCCGGAACGGTTCCGGTGACGGAACCTCCCGCCGCTCAGGCTGCACCAGCTCCCGCGGCTGCCCCGGCCGCAGCCTCACCCGCCGCGGCTGCGAAACCCGCGCCTGCAGCGGCGTCCGGGGATGTGGCGCAGGCGCTTTACGACAGCGGCATGGACGCCTTCAACAAGCGCCAGTATCAGGCTTCGCTCAAGTCGTTCAGCGACTTCACCAAGACCTATCCCAAGCATAAACTGGCTTCCAACGCCTGGTTCTGGCAGGGAGAGAACAACTACCAGATGAAGAAATACGCGGAAGCCGCGCTGGCCTATCAGAAGGTCATCGAGGGGCATCCCAACAGCGCCAAGGCTCCGGCTTCCTACCTGAAGCAGGGCATGGCCTTCCTTCAGCTGAACAAGAAGGAGGCCGCCAAGCAGCGCCTCAATGAGCTTGTACGGAAGTTCCCCAAGGCTCCTGAAGCCAACCGCGCCAGACAGGTCATCAAGCAGAACAAGCTCTGATGAGCTGAAGGGTCAAAGCGGCATTCCCCTGCCCCCGGCAGGGGCGGCTTGGTATGAAATCCCCCACGGCGTCCGGTGGTCTGCCCCCTGTCAAGTAGACATCTAAAAAGCCCCTGTGGCATTGATTCTAAGCGGTCAGCTTTTCCCGAT
>NZ_CANRLT010000127.1 GCF_947631555.1 uncultured Mailhella sp.
TCCGCTATCAGCGGCGCACGCGCCGCGCCGTCCGGCAGCTAAGGAAGGCGCCTGCTTACTTGCTTTTCACTTCCTTAGACCGCCGGAGGCGCGAGCGGTAGCGAGCTTGGAGCGACGAGATTTTTCCCGCTCCGGCGGCGTAACCATGTTCGCAGGCGGAGCCTGACGAACACGCCGCCTCCGCTATCAGCGGCGCACGCGCCGCGCCGTCCGGCAGCTAAGGAAGGCGCCTGCTTACTTGCTTTTCACTTCCTTAGACCGCCGGAGGCGCGAGCGGTAGCGAGCTTGGAGCGACGACCCCGCGCCGGCTGGAAAGCCGGCATGGAGGCGGGCGAGGAGCGGAAGAAAGGTCACGCGGAGCGCGGCCGAGGGCAGCTTCGCTGCACGAGGCGCGATCCCGTCAGACGTGGCCGGAGGGTGCCTTTCGCCGAACTGGAAGTTCGGCTGCCTTTAAGCGTTTTTCCGGCAGGAAAAACAAGATGCCTTTCCTGCCTTTCCTGCCTTTTTGCCTCCAACGGTTAACGGAGGCGGGCCAGGCGTTCCCGCGCCTCCATGAGCTGCGCGGCCATGTCCAGCTCGCCGCTCATCTCCACTTTGTCCTTGAACAGGCCCAGATGCTTGCCCAGAAGCTCCAGCGCCCTGGACTTGTCCAGCAGCTTGAGGGTGACGCCGTCCCGGCCTTCGCGCACCTCGGAGACAAGGGCCGCCACATCGTCGGAAATCTCCCCGCTGGGCCGCACCCATATCCCATCCGGGCCCCAGGTCATGAGTTCGCGGGGGTCGGCAAAGGCGATGCGGGCGATTTCACGCAGCACGCGCCCGCCATCCACCACCTCTTCGCCGCTGCCGCCCTTCCCGCCCGCGTCCCCAAAAGCGGCGGCCTCGGGCGTTCTCTCCAGGGCCTCCGCTGCGGCAGGAAGCGCGTCTTCCGTTTCAATCCTCCCGTTTCGTTCACTCGTTCTGTCCATAAACACTCCTTTCGTTGTCAGTCTGCGCCGCACCGCTGCGGCAAAACCCTTCAGTCCGGGAGAAGGACCGGGGAAAACGCCGCCTCTCCGCCGTGCCACCGCAACCACCTCATGCGGCGCGGCTGCCACGGCTGCCACATCCGGCGCGGTGCGGCGTTCCCCCCTGCCCTCTTACCAGGCGTCCCCGCCGGTCTCCCCGGTGACGTCATAAATCCACGCGGCCAGCCGTCCGGCATCGCCGCTGTCCATCCACAGGCCCGGCGTCCCGTGCAGTTCCAGCCGCTGAAGACTGGTCAGCACCGGCAGCGCCGGGGGCGAGCTGGGCGAGGAGCACCCCTGCGCCGTCAGCAGCCACACGGCGGCGAAACTCGCGAGCGCGGGCCGCATCCAGCGCTTCCAGAATCCGAAATCCCAGGCCCAGCAAGGCTTCCCGCAAAGACACCACATTCTTCCTCCTTTTCCGCCCGCGCGAACGCATCCGCCTTCAGTTCTTCGCGTCCCCGGCCGCATCCCCGGCCACATGACCGGCCACGTCCACGGCGTTGCGCGCCCGGCCCACGTTGGCGGCCAGCACGTTCAGAACCCGGTAAAGCACGCGGTAGAACACGCTCGCCCCTGCGCCCGGCGCGGGAAGAAAGGCCGCCAGCGCCGCGCACACGCCCATGACGGAAAGCGCAAGCGCCGCATAGCTCCCAAACAGTTCATTGATGATCTCTTCCATAAAACCTCCTTTCTGCTCCCTTTCGGAGCGTTTTCAAACACGGCACAGAACGGAAGCGAGCCGCCCGCTCCGGCCCCTGCCTTCACGCCTCTGCCTCGCTCCAGGTTCCGCTCTGCATCTGCGCGGCCAGCTCCACGGCGCGGCGCTTCGCCTGCTGCGCCCAGCGGCTGTCCAGCATCTCGGCCCGGGCCGTCTCCCATTTGCCGAGGCGCACGGCTTCAAGGGTGCGCGAAAAATACATGAGTCCGCGCGTGCCAAGGTTAAAGGCCATGTTGAGCAGCACCGCCTGCCGCGCCGGAACCAGGCCGCGCCACCAGGGAATGACGGCGTCCAAGACGGAGGCGATGCGGGCGCAGTCTTCCCGGAGCAGCGCCTCCGCCCGATCCTCGCTGATGTGCGACGCGCCGGACAGCCCCAGCACGGGCCAGGCGTCAAGGTTGTGGCCGTAGCCGATGGTCAGCCTGCCGGCAGGGCAGGCGTAGGCCTGGTGCAGGCCCTCGCTGTCGCGCACCGCGCCTTCGTGACGCCTGATCTGCGCCAGGCAGCGTTCATCCGTTTCGATGGTCATGGAATGCCTCCTTTTCGGCCATCTTCCCGCAGAAAAAGAGCGCGGCACAGAAAAAGCCGGGGAAAATCCCCGGCTTCGGCGTCTTTTTTCTGTCAGGCTGGCTCAGTGCTGCGTCAGCCAATCGTCACGGATGCTGTAGGTCTTGCCATTTCTTGCAAGAAGGCCCAGTTCCTCAAGCCTTTTTATGTCGCGCCTGGCGGTCATGGTGGAAACACCCTTATACAGCGCGGCAAGGGAAGGATCGTTCCTGATGCTCTCCACGCTAAAGGTATGCACATAGGTGCTGACCATGTCGAAAAGATTTTTCTGCCGTTCAGAAATACGATTCTCCCTGCGCAGATCTACTGTATAATTCAACAGCAGCTGCATTTTCATAACGTCATGTATTTCTTTCTGAATCTCTCTGACCGCCTCGCAGACGCCCTGAAGCATGAAGGTAAAAAATGCCGTCAGGTCTCTTTTTTTTCCGCTTCGCGAAAGAGCAGAAAAATAGTCGTCCTTATGCCGGTAATAATAGTTTGACAGCGCGGGTGCGAGCAGCTTCATGCCCGCCCCGGCAAGCAGATACGCCTCGGCAAAGCGTGCCGTGCGCCCGTTGCCATCGCGGAAAGGGTGGATAAGGACAAGGTAATAATGGACGCAGGCCGCGCGGAGCAGCGGGGACAGCCGCTGTACATCCTCGCCGTCAAGCCAGGCAAAGAGTTCGCGCATGAGGTGCATGACATCAGCCCGCTCCCTGGGCGGCGTATAGATGCCGCCGTGCGCCTCATCGCCCACAACGACCCTGCCCACACGGTACTGCCCGGGGATGTTGTCCTCAAAGGCAAGGCCGCGGCAGATACACGCATGAAACTGCCGGATCTGCGCTTCATCAAGGGGAGCCTGTGCCCTTCCGGGGTCTGAGAGCGTCTGGTAAAGCTCCTTCAGATTCTCAATTTCCCGATGGGCATGGGAGGACGTCTGCGCTGAATCCGCACTGAGCCACCGCCCCACCTCCGCTTCCGTCAGTGGATTGCCCTCCATGGCCGCCGTTCCGAAAATGGACTTGCGGACAAGTTCTTCCTGAAACCGCCCCACCCACTCCGGAAGCATGGGCGTGGAAAAGAGCGCCTCCAGCAGCGTTTCCGCACGGATGAGCCACGGTTCGACCTCGGTCTCGTCACACGCCGCGGAAAAAATCCACTTTCCGGCCTTGAAGGTGAGAAAACTTCTGTCCTTGGGAAGGAACATGATTTTGTTCTCACTTTTTTTAATGTTTTATGATAGTTATAAAAAATTATCAGTAAATGATGTCAGGTAGTATGATAAAAATTTTTAGACTGGGCAAGCAGAATATTGCCGTCCCCCCGCCATCTCAGACCGCCCACCTCAGACCGCCAGGCGCGGCGTGTACGCCGCTGATAGCGAGCTTGCCGCGCGCAATCGGGCTTTGCCCGGTGCGCATGGCTGCGGTAAGCGAGCGGGGAAAAGTCGCGCGGCGCGTGCAAGATGCCGGCGGCCCTTCATGCTCAATCCCAGTCACCCGCGTTTTCAGCTTTGCCCGGCGTCCTTGCTGCGGGTGAGGTAAAGGCCATAGAGGAACACGCAGACGCAGACCAGTGATGCGAGGATCCACGTTGTCATGGTTATACTCCTGTTTTCCTTGTGAGACAGGGGCTTGCAAGAAGGCACATGACACCGGGAAAAACTCCAATGGACTGCCCCTGAAAAATGCCAACGGCCATAGCTGCCACGCTCATTTTTCCATCCAGTCGGCAATTCGTTTTGTCATAACTCCCCCGCACCTCCAGCCTGGCCGCTGCCCGGCATTAAGGCAAGGTCAAAGACGCCTTGAGAGTATCACCTTAATAATTGATAAAAGTTCTTCGAGCTTGCCGTTAACGCGAAATCGCTGAAACAACGCCAGAGA
>NZ_CANRLT010000128.1 GCF_947631555.1 uncultured Mailhella sp.
CAACGGCGAAACCTACCGGGCGGCAAAGGCCCTTATTGACAATGAGAACCTTTAAGGAGTGATTGCATGAGCAAAAAGAAGCCCGAACCGGCAGCCGCCGAAATGGACGCATACAAGGAATTTCAAGACGCCCTTAAAGCCGTTATTACTTTCCCGCAATCGTCCATTGTCCCCGGTTTTGTGACCTTAAATGTTGAGCGCCCTATACACGATCACAGCGGGAACGAGATACCGGCGCAACTCCATTTTGTAAGCAAGACCGGCGCATTATACGCCATGACCATCGAGGGCCACAGCGACACCGGCTTAAAGGGCCAGCTTGTAAGATATAACACCACCACCGGCGACCCGTTCACCCTATCAAACCTTATAGGGCTTATCCTGGCAGACGAAACATTAGCCCCCCTGATAGATGCCGAAGCCGCCAGCAAAGCCCTTGCGAAGCTGGAGGGGGGAGAGGATAAGAAAGACAAGGCCAGCCCCCGCAGCGCAGCCATTGAAAAAGGGGCGCTTATGACCCTGGGCGGGCATATTGCCTCTTATTCGACCGACGATCTAAAGAACGCCCTAAACGGTTTTTCTATAATGCGCTTGCCGGACAGCGTGAAAGACCCTAAAGACGTGATAGACGAGGCCACCGGCAAATTGAATATGCTTATGTTGCAAGATAAGGCCCTGGAGGGAATAACGACCATCCACACCGCTTTTCTTATGGCAATAGTGCAAGCCGTTTCATCCACCCAGGGGGACGACACCAACAGCACCATAACACTTTACCTCCCCGCGATATGCCGGGAATTGAAGATTGACCCCCGCACATACTCCAACCGACGCCGCCCAGCGGACGCCGACGAATTAGAACAGCTTGAAATACCCGGCTTTTCTGATATGCGCTTAAATGCCGTAATGGATATTTTGCGGCCATTTGACCCGCTTGTAGGACGGACACCAGACGGCAGCTATTACAGGCTTTTGACCTTTATAAGCTATGAAGCTGACAGCGAAACCCTGACCGTAAGCACCCCCTATCTTTTCAAACTTAAAGCATTATCAGAGAGCGCCGGGGGAGCTGGAGGGCGGCCAGCTCTAAACCGCCTTTTGCGGGGCGAAGTGGTAAACGAGCCGAACCGGGCCGCCGTCGAGCTTGCAAACCGTATTCTTTACGGCATTGTAAGGCGGGGCATAAGGCCCGACTACAAAACTTATGTAGCAGAGCCGAAGATCTCCAAAAAGACCGTAAGGAAAAAGGGAGCCGACGGCCAGAGCGTCACCACTACAACGGTTTACGACACCAGCGCCGCCACCATAACCAGCGCAGCCGAACCCTTGAAGATCATCACCTATAAAGTGAAATATTCGACCCTTATAGACGACTGCCCGCAACTCCGGCAAGAGCTGGAGGCCATCGAAGCCGCCGAACCCGGCAAGATAAAGCACCCGGCCCAGGCGTACAACTCAAAGCTAAAGAACGTCTTTGAAGCCGCCTTTAGAATAATAGCCGAGAAATCAGACGCCCCGGCCCGATACCTTGACTTCACGCTACCGACCACCACCCGCACCGTAAAAGGGGCAAAGCGGCAATGCTATGAAGTGCCGACAAAAAGCACACTTTCCCGCAACATGATTATTACCCATAAGGGCCGGAACCCCCATTTTGCCGAGTAAGGGATTTTGTGGGCGTTCGTTTAATTCCTGTGGGCGTTCGTTTAATTTTTGTGGGCGTTCATTTACTTTTCTGTGGGCGTTCGTTTACTTGCAAAAACCGCCACACCGAAAAATCAAAACATTACAAGCGCAAAAATGGCATAAAATAGCCGAAAAATGGCAATTCTTGAAATCTTTTTGACAACAATTAAAAGCGCATTTTCCCCGCAATATCTAATCTCTAATAGATTAGTGGAGGGGCGGCCCCCCTTGCAGGGGCCACCCCTAACCGCCTATAATGAATACAAGCCCCGGCCCGAAAGACCACCCGCAAAGGCCCCATTTTTACAGGAAAGGAGGCGAGGCCAGCCCCGAAACCAGGGGAAAACCTAATTGAGCGTATGAAGATAATTCCAAGTAGGAGGTGGAAAACGTCATTGAACACCAGCACCGGCACAAAAAGATAGCGGATGCCCCGACCGTCGAAAGCAAGGGCAACCGCTACCAGCGCGACACCCGACCAGGGGGCGCACCAGGTTTATTATACCCGTGTACGCCCCGAAAATCAAGACGAATAGAAAGGACGTACACAGAAAAATGAATACAGATAAACCCTTGTCCCCCGTCAAAGCGGCAGCGATCAGCGCCGTCATGGAGCTGACAGAGGAACAATGCCGGGAAGTACGGGCCGCCCTGGAGCTGGAGGCCGCCGACCTTATCAAGCGACTGGAACCGGACGACCTGGAGCGCATTTTGAGAGAGTTTAAGGCCACCATGTACACCGGGGAGGGGGACGCAGCGCAATGACAGAGGCACAGCAAAGCGCCCTTGATATGGCCCGCTATACGATAAACCGGGAACACGGCAGCGGGGCCTTATTCTATGGCAAAGACCTTGCCCCGATAACCTACACCCGCACGGGATTAAAGAGCCTGGATGCCGCCACCGGGGGAGGCATACCACGGGGCCACATTGTAGAGATACACGGCGCAGAGGGAACCGGCAAAACCAGCCTTGCCCTTGCCCTGGCCTTTAGAATGGGCGGGCCTGTCCTATACATAGACGCCGACCACGCCGCCAGCCGTGGAACACTGTCAAATATTGGCAGGGGGGGGTAGGCGTTTCTACCTTTACAGGCCGGAAACGCTGGAGGCCGCGCTTGAAGTGGCAAGGATAGCAGCGCGGGGCTTTTCCGCCGTCGTCCTGGACTCTTTACCCGCCTTGCCGTCGAAATGGGAGTTATCAGACAACCCGCCGGAATGGGCGGAGCTTAACCGGCGAATGAGTACCACCATAGCCCACGCCATGCCCCAGCTTGCCGGGGAAACAGCCCGCAGCGGATGCACCCTATTTCTCATAAACCAGATGCGGGAAAGGGCGGGCGCAATGTGGGGCGACCCCTTGAAGCCTACCGGGGGGCGGGCCATTGGATATTATGCGGCCTTGCGCTTGCGCCTATACGTCACCGCGCCGATCAGAGCGAAAGGGCCGGACGTGATAGGAGTACATATAAGGGCCGACGTGACAAAGGCCAAATACACCGGCGCACGAAAAACCGCGCTTATTTCCCTTTTGTACGGACGGGGATTTACAGACACGAAGATATAAACGATGGTACACGCGGAGGGGGCGGGCCGTCCCCGTCCCCTCCATATCGAGGCGAACCGCCAGAAAGGAACACTATGACAAGAGAAGAATTTGAACGGGCAAAGGACGATATAAACCGCCACCCGCTGACCGACTTTTACCCGCTGACCCCCAGCAAGGGGGGAATGTATTGTTGTCCAATATGCCACAGCGGGGAGGGGCCACACCATACAGGGGCCTTGAAGCTATACAATAACGGCGGCTATTGGCGCGTTTATTGTGCAAAGGGATGTTTTGGAGATAAAGGAAAATCGGACAGCACCCTTGATGCCTTATGCAGACTATGGAGCATGAAAGCCGTGGAGGTAATGGAGAAGTTGGGATATATCAAAGACGCACCGGCCACACGCACCAGCGGGGGAACCGGCGGGAACCGGCAGAAACCGGCAGCGCCGCAGGAACAGCCGAAGCCGAAGCCCTACACCCCGCCGATAAATGACTACACCGCAAAATATAAAGAGTGGCACACTTCACTTTTACAGGCCCCGGACGCCCTGGCCTATCTGGAGGGGCGGGGGATAAAGCGGGAGGCCATAGAAGCTCTAAACCTGGGCTATTCTCCAAACCTGGGATATGGAGAGAAACAGAGTTACCGAGCGCCGCGCATTATCTTCCCTTATGATGCACACTTTTACAAGGCCCGCAGGATTGACGGCAAAGACGAAGATGCCAAATACATACCCAGCGACGGCGGGAGTCACATATACAACGCCGGGGCCTTTTCAGATCAAGAGGCCGACGGCAGCGACCGGCGCTTATTCCCCGTGCTTGTCGTCGAGGGGGAGCTTGACGCCGCCGCCGTCTACCAGGGCGGCTATAAAAGAGTTATCGCCCTGGGAACAACGGGG
>NZ_CANRLT010000129.1 GCF_947631555.1 uncultured Mailhella sp.
GTATCGGGAAAAGCTGACCGCTTAGAATCAATGCCACAGGGGCTTTTTAGATGTCTACTTGACAGGGGGCAGACCAGCCCGGGCACAAAGACCGGCCGCCGTGCCTGAACATAGATAAGAAGAAGGACTCTGTCTCTCCGGCTCTTCCTCAAAGAGCAGCAGAAACAGCCCCATGCCACTCCTCTTTCTCTCCCGCGCCCGCCGTGCAGCACACTCCAACACAAATTGCATTTGCTGCATCCTATGTTCAGGATGCCTCATCTGCGGACAGCGTTCCGGTGCAGGCACGGCTTGCCTTCAAAGGCGTATGTCCGTTCTGTCCAAAAAAACATCCGCTTTCCTGTAAACTTATCTCATTGAAAAAACGGTATTTTCCCTGCCGCTGCGCTCTTGACAAAAACTGAGTGCCCGCCTATGCTTATTTTTTCAACATCCTCCCGGGACAGGGGCTTTTCCTTAAAGTATAAAAGTCAGGACTATCGTAAATCCTCATTTGAGCCGATCCCGGCAAAAACACAAGGAATTTTCCATGAATCGAGTCACGTTCATCGTCGATGGTGAGTTCATGCGCAAGCGCATCATCTCTCTCAAGGCCTTCTACTTCGACGGGCCGGGCATCCGCCGCCACTGTCTCTCCCATCTCGCTCCCAACGAAACCGTGGGGCGCATCCTGTTCTATGACGCTCTGCCTTTCACCGGCAAGGGCGAACACCCCGTCAGCGGTCCCGTGGATTTCTCCCAGACTCCCCTGGTTGCCCGCAAGCAGCAGTTTCTCCAGTCGCTGCGCGTCACGCCGGAAATCTCCCTGCGCCTCGGCCGTTCCGCATGGCAGGCCGGGCAGTGGCAGCTTGACGCCAACCGCCTGGGCGAACTCATGGCCGGTGAAATCAGCATCAACGACGTTGAAGCCGGGGACATCTATCCCGACATCCGTCAGAAGGGCGTAGACATCCGCCTCGGTATCGACATCGCCGCCATCGCGTTCAGGCATCAGGCCGAAAGGCTGGTGCTGGTCGCCAACGATGCCGACTATGTGCCCGCCGTGAAGCTGGCGCGTGAAGAAGGTCTGAAGGTGGTTCTGGATCCGCTCTGGACCCGTGCGGCGGAAGACCTGCGCGAGCATGTGGACTACGTCTGCAACAAGCTGCCCCGCCCGCAGTACGGCAACTATCCTCACGGCATCCACATCTTCGACGATCCCAAGGAATACGATCCCTGCGAAGCAGCATCCGTGGATGATCAGGACGATTAAACCTGCCGCCGACGCCCGAAGGGCGTCTCCCATGAAGGAGCATCCATGTGCGGAATCTTTGGCATCATCGGCCATGAGGACGCTTCCCGCCTGGCCTACTTCGGACTGTACGCCCTCCAGCACCGCGGCCAGGAAAGCGCCGGCATCGTGGCTTGGGACTCCTCTCTCGAATCCATGCATGTGCATGTGGGCATGGGACTCGTCCCTGACGTGTTCCATGAAGAGGATCTGAAGCTGCTTTCAGGCGAGACGGCCATCGGCCATGTCCGCTACTCCACCACAGGCAAGCCCCAGCTGCGCAACGCCCAGCCGCTCATGGTACGCGTGCGCGGCGGACTCCAGCTCGCGCTGGCCCACAACGGGAACCTCACCAACGCTGCCGAACTGCGCACGGCGCTGGAAAACGATGGCTGCATCTTCCAGACCACCTCGGACAGCGAAATCTTCGTTCACCTCATCGCCCGGGCTCTGTCCAGCAGCACTCTGGAACAGGCCATTGAGCAGGCCTGCAAACAGGTGGAAGGAGCCTACAGCCTGCTCATTCTGGCCAACGGCAAGCTCATCGCCATCCGCGATCCCCACGGCTTCCACCCCCTGAGCATGGCCAAAATGGGCGACGCCTGGGTCTTCGCCTCGGAGAGCTGCGCCTTCGATCTCCTGGAAGCCGACTATGTGCGCGAGGTTCAGCCCGGCGAAATGATCATCATCAATGAGGGCGCGCTGGAGTACCAAAGCCGTTTCTTCAGCGAAGGCGTCCCGGTGCGTCAGTGCATCTTCGAGCTTGTCTACTTCGCCCGGCCGGACTCCCGCATCTTCGGCGAAGACGTGTACCAGTGCCGCAAGTGCATGGGCCGCAACCTCATCCGGGAATCCATGGCCGAAGCCGACTGTGTCATCCCCTTCCCCGACTCGGGCATTTACGCCTCCCTCGGCGTGGCGCAGGAAGCGGGCGTTCCCTATGAACACGCGCTCATCCGCAACCACTATGTGGGCCGCACCTTCATCCAGCCTTCCCAGAGTATGCGTCAGTTCAGCGTCCGGGTGAAAATCAATCCCGTGCACTCCGTCATCGAGAACAAAAGGCTCTATGTGGTGGATGACTCCATCGTGCGCGGCACGACCATCCGCACCCGCGTGGCCAAGCTGCGTGAACTCGGAGCCAGTGCCGTCCACTTCCGCGTGAGCAGCCCGCCCATCAAGTACCCCTGCTTCTACGGCATCGACTTCCCCTCTCCCACGGAACTCATCGCCACCAAGTACACCCCCAGACAAATCTCGGAAATGCTCGGACTGGACTCCCTGCACTACCTCTCCACCGAAGGCCTGCTCAACTCCGTGTCCCAGCCGGAAAACTACTGCACCGCGTGCTTCACCGGTGACTATCCCACGGCTCTGCCCACGGTACAGGACAAGCTGTCTCTGGAATACCGCCGCAGGGGTGACATCCGCCTTGAGGAGAAGGGCGTCCGCTGATGGATCGCCCTGCTCCTTCAAGTATTCCTTCCACCCCCGGCGTCTACATTTACAAGGATGCCGGGGGTCGCATCATCTATGTGGGCAAGGCCCGCGACCTGCGCAGGCGCGTGCTGTCCTACTTCCGGCCGGCCGATCAGCTCACCGCCAAGACGCGGGCCATGATCGGCCATGCCGCCAGCATCGAATTTCTGAACACCACAACGGAAAAGGACGCCCTGCTCCTTGAAGCCAGCCTCATCAAGAAGCACCGTCCGCACTACAACATCGTCCTGCGCGATGACAAGCAGTACGTCATGTTCCGCCTCTCCGAACGGGATCCCTTCCCGCGGCTGGAAATTGTGCGGCGCATGAAGAAGCGCGACGGGGCGCGCTACTTCGGCCCGTTCACCTCGGGGCTCGCCGCCCGAGAGACGTGGAAGAGCATACACCGCATCTTCCCCCTGCGACGCTGCTCCGACAAGGCCATGAAGAACCGGCAGACGCCCTGTCTGTATCATCACATCCGGCTCTGCTCCGCACCGTGTACCGGCGAAATTTCGGCGGAAGAATACGCGGGACTGACACGCCGTGTCACCATGCTGCTCTCCGGAAAATCCACGGAGCTGGCGGATATTCTGCGTCAGGCCATGGAAAGGGCGGCAGAAGGACTGGACTTCGAAAAGGCCGCCAGACTGCGCGATCAGATGCGCGCCGTGCAGAACACCATTGAAAAGCAGGGCATCGTGCTCAAGGGGGAAGACCGGGACGCCCTCGGCGTTGTCAGCCTGCCCGACGGTCTGGCGCTGGGACTGGTCTTCGTGCGTCACGGCCTGGTGCAGGACAGAAGCACCTTTTTCTGGCCCGGACTGGGACTGGAAGACGCCCCGGAACTGCTCTGGAGCTTTCTCGGCCAGTTCTACCACGAGGGGCGCTCCATCCCGCCGCGCATCGTGCTCCCCTATCTTCCCTGGAAAACTGGCGAGGTGCTCTCCGCTCCGGAAGTGGATTCCGAAAGCGCGCTCGTCGCACCGCGCAGCTCCTCCAGCATGGGTTCACCCTTCCTTGCGGGAGGCGGAGCCACCCCCTGTTTCTGCGGAGAAAACACCCTCGCCGTGCCCGCAGATACCGAAAGCTCCTCCCTCACGGTCGTCGAAGAGGCGGCCGCGCTCCTTGCGGAACAGGACCATGACGCGCCCGCCCCGCTCTTCCCCGCAAGGAGCGCGGCCGCC
>NZ_CANRLT010000130.1 GCF_947631555.1 uncultured Mailhella sp.
ACATTGAGCCGGACGACCAGTTCTGCAATTCCCTCAGCGTCTTTGAACGCTGCGTGAACGACGCTGCGGCAAGAGAAGCGCGGTATGCGGACATCCTCGGCCAGGCGCAAGCCGTGGACGCCCTGAAACGCCGGGGAGAACGCCTGTGAAAGCCGTCATCCTTGGAGCCAACAGCTATATCGCCAGAAACATGATTGCGCTGAACGCGCGTTCGCACTTTGCCGAAACCGTTCTCTGCGACTATCAGCCGGAACATGCGGACAAGGCCGTGGGATACCGGCAGATAAACCCCTCGCGCCCGTCCGATCTGGAAGAGGCCATCGCCGGCTGTGAACTCATCTACTTCTTTATTGGCAAGACCGGGACTCTGAACGGCTTTGACGAGGCTGGGCTTTTTACCGACGTCAATGAAAAGTATCTGCTGAACCTGCTGAATGCGTACAGAAAGACAGGATCTTCGGCAAAAATCATTTTCCCCTCCACAAGGCTGGTCTACCGCGGCAGTAAAAGGCCGCTCCGGGAAAGTGCTGCAAAGACGTTTCTGACGCCCTACGCCCTACAGAAATATGCCTGTGAGCAGTATCTTGAAATGTACAGCCGCCTGTTCCATATAAAATACTGCATACTTCGCATCGGCGTACCCTACGGAACGCTCATCCATCCCGTATCGTCCTATGGCACGCTCGATTTCTTCATGAAACAGGCAAGGGATAAAGGCTCCATAAGTATCTATGGCCGCGGAAAACAGCGCAGAACCTTTACCTATATTGAAGATCTCTGCCGCAGTCTCTGGCTGGCGGGTTTGAACGACACCTGTATCAATGATGTCTACAACGTAGGCGGCGAAGAGTGCTCCATAGGCCGTCTCGCAGAAATAATTGCCGAAAGAACTTCGGCAAAGATCCTACATCAGCCCTGGCCTGAACAGGCCCGCAAGATTGAATCCGGTGATACCGTCTTTGATTCAGCAAAGCTGGACGCTCTTATTGGAAACATCCTTTCCATGACTGTAACAAGGTGGACAGAGGAGATATTGCCTATGAGAACTGCAAGTATTTCTGCCGAGAGAGAGAGAGAGAGAGAGAGAGAGAGAGAGAGAGAGAGAGAGAGAGAGAGACGTAAGCCCTTTATCTTTCTTCAAAAATTTCTGGAAGACATCTTTCCTGCCTTCCTTACCGATTTCAACCCCATGCTGATACCGTAAGGAGTTTGCAGGATGAACGTAACAGAACTGGTTCTCCCAGGTGTGAAGCTCATTGAACCTACGTATTTTGAAGACAACCGCGGTTACAGCGCGGAGGCGTATAACGACCGTACTCTGCAGGAGTACGGCATCCAGACCCGGTTTGTGGTAGATTACGTCTGTTTCAACAAAGAGGCGAAGACGGTGCGCGGCATCCATTTTCAGAACAATCCCCATCCCCAGGTGAAGCTCGTCCGCGTTCTGCACGGCGAAGTGCTGGACTTTGTGGTGGATTTGCGGCGCGATTCTCCGACCTATAAAACATGGACAAGCCTGACACTCTCCGAGGAAAACCGGAAGCAGCTCTACCTGCCCAGCGGCTATGGTCACGCCTATGTGACCAGAGTGCCGGGCACGGTGGTGCTCTACAAGTTCGATGACTACTACGACAGATCGCTTGTGCGTGCCATCCGCTGGAACGATCCGGAGCTGGCGCTCGGCTGGGACGTTGAAAACCCCATACTCTCGGCGTCCGACAGCAAGGCCCCGTGGCTCAGTGAAAGCGACGTCAACCTGAACATGGAGGGCAATTCATGAAGACCGCCGTTGTGACTGGTGCCACCGGATTTATTGGAAAGGCATTTTCTCAATATCTTCTGGAGCGCGGATATAAAGTATACGGAGTGTCCAGAGATGTATCCAAGATGAAGGCGCTTTGCACAAACGGACTTCTTCCGGTAGAAGCCGATTTTTCACAGTACCCGTTACTTGCAAAAAAAATTTCTCACGCAGATATCTTTTATCATTTTGCCTGGGACGGTCCGTCTGGAATGAAGACGTCTGAGCCGTCCATTCAGCTTGCCAATGCAGAAGCCGCCTGCAGCGCACTCCTGCAGGCGGCCATGATGGGCTGCAAAAAATTTGTGCTGGCTGGCACCGTCGCCGAAGTTGAAGTGCTGGAGCACCTTGATAAAAACATCTGTCATCCGCGCCCTGCATGCATTTACGCCACGGCAAAACTTGCGGCCGAAGTGATGTGCAAAGTGCTGGCCGGTCAGCATGGAATAGCCTTCAACTGCGGTCTTTTCGCCAATATCATGGGGCCAGGCGACACTTCAAAAAGATCTACCAACAGCATTCTGAGTCAGTTTCTCAAGGGACAGCCCCCAAAACTGGTCAAAGGGGAAGGGCTTAACGACTGGCTGTACATCAAGGATGCCGTGCGCCTTATCGAGGCTATGGGCGAACGCGGCGTCAACATGAAGACCTATTACATAGGCCATACAGATCTGTGGCCTCTGCGAACGATTATTGAAAAAGCAAGAGACGTGGTCGCACCGGAAATGAAACTCGACTTTGGTGTCCTGCCTGACTCATTTTTGACTGACTACAGTTACATTTCAACAACAGAACTTTACAAGGATACCGGTTGCAAGGCCGAATATAACTTTGAAAAATCCATAACCGAAACTGCCGAATGGCTCAAGGAAACAAGCGTCAAAACTGCAAACACAGGAATGGAATCCATGCAAACACTTAGAGACCAAGAGAGAGAGAGAGAGAGAGAGAGAGAGAGAATGTAGAACACCGTATTTAAATAACCTTTACGACCTCTTAACAGATTCCGTATCAGTCTTTTTTAAAGTTTTCAGGCAATCTAGTATTAGTACTGCAAAGGAGGATACAGAAAAAAGAACACCGAAAGCATTTCTATTCAGTGGTGAAGTTTGGCGTGGCCGTCTCATAAGTACGCTTGCAGACTGCTGCGGGCGTTGCGTCCCCCTCCGCCATACGGAGGCAGCTGCATGAAAGCCGTTGTGACTGGTGCCACCGGATTTATCGGTAGCGCGCTCACGGCGCAGCTCGCCAGAGCAGGAGTGACCGTATATGCCGTGGGCAGGAATCCCGAAAAGCTGGCGACTCTGGCCCGGAGAGAGGGTGTCACCGCACTCGTGGACGCGCCGGGGCATGCCGGAATCCCGCAGGGAGTGGACGTCTTTTTTCATTGCGCCTTTGAAGGAGGCTTTGGAGGAACGGCCCTCAAAAACTACGCCCTGCAGCTCAGGAACGCGGCGCTTGCCTGTGATGCGGCGGCTCATGCCGCGGCACTCGGCGCCCGAAAATTCGTTCTGGCCAGCACGGTGAATACGGTGGAGTTGCGGAGCTTTATCGGCAGTGAGAGCTTCAAGCCGCGGTATACCTGCATCTATTCGGCGGGAAAACTCGCGGCTGAACTGATGGGCAAGACCATTGCCCACAACACTGGAATGCCCTTCTGCACCGCGCTCATCGCCATGCCCTATGGCGAGGGAAACACTGCCGCAACGCTGCCGAATGTTGTCATGTCGCATCTGGCTTCAGGAAAACGGCCCGCATTGATTGAAGGCAGAAACCTCTACGACCTGATATACATAGGCGATGTCGCAGGTGCACTCATGGCCATAGGAGCAAAGGGCAGGAACTTCCGGGATTACTATGTAGGTCACAGAGAACTACAGTCGTTCAAACGCTGGATCGAACAGATGCGCGACGTTCTGGCGCCGGAGCTTGAACTGGTTTTCGGCGAATATCCGGATTCACCTTCGCTTGATTATTCGCTGCTCGATCTGGACGCCCTCTATCGCGACACAGGCTTTGAATGTACGGCGGATTTTGAAACGAGCATACGGCGCACTGCCGAATGGCT
>NZ_CANRLT010000131.1 GCF_947631555.1 uncultured Mailhella sp.
TGCTCAACTTCTCCCACCTTGTCAAGCTCTTTTCCTCTAAATTTTTTCCTTTTTTCCTTCCCGCCACCAACTACGCAAATTTATTGCCTTTCTTCCCCGCCGCGCCGCTTCACCGTCTTGCCCACGGCAAAGGCGCGGGCCACAAATTCGCCCGTGGAACGGTATTCCTGCGCCAGCGGTACATAGGTCAGCGCATCCACAGCCCCCGCATCGGGCAGCTTTTCAGATGTCAGACAGTCCCGGCGGACCTTCACGTCCATGATTTCCCCCACGACTTGGACATGGGAACCCAATTCCAGCGTGTGCCGAAGCTGAAGCTCCAGAATCACGGGGCATTCTCCCACATAGGGAGCGTCCACATGGTCCCCAGCGCAGGGTGTCAGGCCCAGGGTGCGGAACTTGTCCTCACTGCGCCCGGACACCAGACCGGCAAAGTCTGTTTCGCCCGCCAAGGCGCGATCGGGAATGCTGACGGTGAATGCCCGGCGATGCTGTATGGCCCGCCACGTCCAGCGGCTGCGCCGGAGCGACACCGCGAGACAGGGCGGCTGTGTGCTGCACACCCCGCCCCAGGCAGCGGGCATGATGCCGGGGCGGCCGGCTTCATCATAGGTACCGACCAAAAATACTGGAGTGACGGGCACAAATGCTTGCGGCCCAAGAGAAATCAGCATAAACGCCTCGATGTTTGACGTGACCTTCCGCCGATCTCTAAAAAAGAGGATGGGCCGGAAAGTTTACAGACTGAAAAAGCACCCCGCTTTTTCCGCAAAGCACGGCCTCGCTCATCTGTCCAAATCACGAGTGAGAACACAGGCGGATATCCGGAAACGCTTGGATTTCTGCACTCCCTTCCCCTGTTCGCGGAACAGTCCCTGCGCATAGACAGCGTTGAAGCCATCCGCCTTTGCCTGGCTTCCGCTAGCGGATGGGCTGGAGCAGCGGACTGTCCGGCGTGAGCACCATGCGTGTATTGTCGCTGAGGGACTTGCGCAGCGCCTCAAGGCCCCGCTGGAATGCGAAGAACTCCGGCGACTTCGAGAACGCCTCGGCGTAGATCCGCGCAGCCCCGGCATCGCCCTCGCCGCGCAGCACCGCCGCCTTCTTGTTGGCCTCCGCAAGAATAAGCGCCCGTTCCTTCTCTGCGCCGGAACGAATCTTCGTGGACTGTTCCGCGCCCTCGGAGCGGTACTGCGTGGCCTGGCGTTCGCGTTCGGCGCGCATACGGTCGAAAATGGCGCGCTGGTTCTCGGCGGGCAGATCGGTGCGCTTGATGCGCACATCCACGATGCCGATGCCGAATTCCTTCATCTGTTCCGAAGCTCTGGCTGTCACGGAATCCATGATCTCCGTGCGCTGACCGGCCACGACTTCCGTCAGGGTACGGCGGCCCACATGGGCACGGATCTGCGAATAGATCACGGCGTCAAGGCGGGCCTGTGCGTTCAGCTCCGTGCGCATGGTGCGGTAGAACTGAAGCGGATCCTCAATGCGCCAGCGGGCGTAGTTGTCCAGTACGATGGTCTTGAGGTCGCTGGTCAGGGCTTCTGCAGGGCGGGCATCATAGTCCAGAATGCGGGCGTCAAAATAAACCACGTTCTGGATGAAGGGAATCTTGAAATGCAGGCCCGGGCGGTAGACTTTATCCTGGGGATCGCCAAGCTGGATGACCAGAGCCTGCTGGGTCTGATCGACGATGAACAAGCCCTGCTGCAAAAGTATCGCAGCAGTGATGATGACCGCGACAAGAGCGATGGCTTTCATGCTTCGCATCAGCGTCCACCCTCCTTCAGGCTCGTGCCCTGTCTCTTCCACGCATCCAGGGGAAGCAGAGGCAGAACCTGTTTCCCGGCATCGGAGGGAAGCACCAGCTTTTCCATTCCGGGCTTGCTCAGAATATCTTCCAGGGTTTCGTAAAGCATACGCTTGCGGGTCACGTCCTCGGCCTTTTCGTACTCGGCGAGCACGGAGAGGAAGCGCTGCGCCTCGCCTTCGGCCTCGCGGATACGGGTAGCTTTATAGGCTTCGGCCCGGTTCACGGTTTCCGAGGCCTGGCCCTGTGCCTTGGGCAGAATGTCCCGGCGGTAGGCTTCGGCCTGATTGATGCTGCGCTGCTTGTCCTCGCGGGCGCTAGCAACATCCTTGAAGGCGTCGCTCACTTCCCTGGGCGGCTGCACGTCCTGCATCTGGACGGCCACGACCTGTACGCCCACCTGATAGCGGTCGAGTATCTTCTGAAGCAGGTCGGCCACATCGTTCTGAATCTGCACGCGTCCGCCGGTGAGCGCGGAATCCAATGTCGTCTTGCCGATGACCTCACGCATGGACGCTTCGGCCGCGCGAGCCACCACCTGATCGGGGCGGATCACGTTGAACAGATAGTCAACGGCGCCATCCGGCTTGATCTGGTACTGGATGTTGAACTGGACATTGATAATGTTTTCATCGCCGGTGAGCATGGCGGATTCTTCATCCACCGCCTGCACCCGACCCTGCTGGAAAACGCCGCCCACAGACTGGGCACGGTAGCCCACGGCGGTCTGACGCACCTGCGTGACCTTGGGACGGTAGACCTTTTCAAAGGGGTACGGCAGGTGGATATGCGGTCCCGGCCCCTCTGTCCGCACATAGCGGCCAAGGCGCAGCACAACGCCGGCTTCATCCGGCTGAACGATGTAGATGCCGGACAGCCCCCAAGCGATGAGCGCCGCCAGAAGCAGCCAGCGAAGCCGGGGTGCGCCGTTAATCTTTGGAAGTTTGGGAAAATTGAAAGACGGACCGCCAGGACCGGAAGACCCGCCGCCCTGCTTCCTTTCTTCGTTCTCATCTGCCTGTCCGCCGTCGTTTCCGTTTTCGTCGCGACGGCCCCAGTCGCCTCTGCCCACGGGGCCCCAGCCATGTTTCTGCTGTTGCTGCCGTTTTTCCTGTAATTTATCCCAGTCCCAGTTCATAATGTGTTAACCATAGGCCACGAATACGGCACGGTCAAGGGCGGAAGGAGCCGGAACCGCCCAGAAAACGCCAAGCCGGAGCCCTTTTCTTCCTGACTTTTGGCCGGAAAAAAAGACTTGACGCCCCCCGTCATTTTTCGTACCTTACGCCCGTTGTGCGCTCGTGGCTCAGCTGGATAGAGCAACAGGCTACGAACCTGTGGGTCGGGAGTTCGAATCTCTCCGGGCGCACCACACAAACGATAAGGCTTATGAGCGATCATAAGCCTTTTTTCATGCCGCTGCTGCCTTCAGGCTTCGGAGTGCTGTCTGCCGAGGTGTCTGAAACACTGTGCTAACGCGTAAACAGCGAAATTGGACGGCTGCGATATATGGCTCAAGAGAGGTGACGCAGACTGCCGCTGTTTCAACCTGAAAAGGCCTTTTCTCGAAATGCCGGACAGCTTGCAAAGTCTCGTCCCGTTTCGTACCTTCTCCCTACCATACGCTATTTTATCTCAACATGCGAAAGCTCTATCGAGAGGCTGTCCTCTTGTACCGAGCGCAGGAACCAGCCTAGCTGAAACGTTGCTCCTGTCGGCTTCGGAGCGGTACGTATGCAAGGACTTGACGATAGAGGAGAGCTGTGCCGGGACAATATGGAGAGCTGCTTCCGTCAGTATGGGCAGGACAAGCCCCCGTGTCCCTGGAAGGCTCAAACTTTCAGAAAAATGCCGGCCAAGCCCCCCGCATTGCAGAGTGAAAAAAAGGGGCTGTCCTAGCTAAGACTAATGTTTTGTCTGTTTTACCCAATAAATTAGCTGAGTTAGGAGTTGTTTATGATTGCCTCCATTGAAAGGCCATTCGCATTCCTTGAGGAACCAGTAAAAGTTTTCAGGCTTAATACCGTTAAAGCGGCGTAAGTGTCTTTTGGCC
>NZ_CANRLT010000132.1 GCF_947631555.1 uncultured Mailhella sp.
ACAAATCCCCATCTGTTTACAAAGTTCAGCCTAGCGGGGCTTTCTTACTTTGTCCACCTGATGGGGTGCATATCAGTCTTCTTCGTCAGAAGTGAGATAGGTGCAAGGTTCGCCTTTTTCCGAAAGTGCTGCCAGAACAGGTTTGAAGGTGTTCCAGTATTGCTTTCCTTCACAATAGAAAGCGAGAGAAGTGTGTTCCCGGTGATGTGTCTTGCCTGCCAGGGTATAGAAGAAACCTATCCCCTGATACCAGATACTCTTGATGAAAAAAAGCAAAGTAGCCAGGATGCCGATCATCGCCGACAGCAGCATACTTCCGGTTCCAGGGTCCAAGTAGGCATATGCAGGAGTCGGTATAATGAATTGCAGTAACAGGATAAATATGAAAAATTTCATAATACCTTCTCTCACGCGTATTTTTGATCCTGATCAAAGGCAACAATCTCTTCCATGACCCGCAGCCTGTCTTCATTATTGTCAATTTCATCAATATAATATTCATCGGAAGGGAAGGCCCGGATGTTCAGGGCCTTGAAGATCTCGTTGAGGGCATTCTCGGCATAGCACTTGTCTTTGCCTTCGGAGATGAACTGTACAACCTTGCCTACCCAGGCACTGGCTGCGGCTTTTTGAAGTTTATAGAAAGGCTGGAAAGAATGGCAGTCGTCATCAAAGATGTGGATGGACACCTCTATGATCCGACCATCGACGACACGGCCTTTGAAGTCTTTGTCCGGGAGTTTTTTGGAAAAATTTACCGGTGCGCAGTCCTGATCTTTGCAGGCGAGCATATCGCGCACAAGTTTGCGATCGAACACAAGATCGCCGTGGAGAACGAGCATATCGTCGTTAATAGCGTCACGAGCCAGAAACATCGAATAAATGTAATTGGTTCTGTCGTAAATATCATTGCGTACAAAGGTAAACCCAGCTTCGGGAAATTGTGCCGCGGCAGCGCGTATCTGTTCTTCAAACGGCCCGACAGTGATGATAAAATCTCTGATCCCCTCCTCGGTAAGAAGGCGGAGCTGACGATGCAGTATGGTCTCTCCGTCTTTGAGCGGCGTCATGGATTTGTGAAAGGCGTTGGTAAAATCACCCATACGACTTCCAAGTCCGGAATTGAAAATGATGGCCTTCATGTGGATCCTCCTAAGGTGTTATTGAACTTTATGCGCGCCGCTCAGAGTGCCGAGCAGAGCAATGAGCAGGCAGCATGCCGCAATGGAGAGGAAAACGATGTTCCACCCGCCGGAGTCCAGCAGAAATCCGTAGACCAGAGACTGCACAGCCGCCCCCATGTAGGCGGAAAAATTCAGACAGCCTGCTGCCGTAGCGGAAAACATCCGTGCGCCGATATCCGTGGCAAAGGCCCAGGCCGTGCCGTTGATGGCGTAGATGCAGAACCCGGCTACGAAGAGCAGGATTTCGATGAGTATCAGTTCCCAGGTCACGGTGGGGTCGAGCAGGAAGAACACATAGACGGCCACCGCACCAATGACCGCGCTATGCACGCAGGCCTTAAGGCGGTTATTGAGGTAGAGGTAGTCGCTGAGCCACGGAACCACGAGCGTTCCGATCCCCATGCCCACGGGCAGAGCCAGTGAAGAAAGCAATCCATCCGTGATTCTGATGCCAAACTGGTCGATGAAGTACAGGGGAACCCAGGTCACGAGACCATAACGTGCAAGTCCTGTCGCAAAGGCCACAACCATCCAGAGATCGAAGCGGCGATCGGAAAAGACATATCGGTACGGGTAGAGCTTGCCTCTGGTGCGCACGATCTCCCGCATGGCGATTTCCTGTTCTGCCATGGACTCGGTCTCTTCCTGGTACTCGGACAACCCGATGGAGCTGGGGCCAGGCTTTGCGGAAAACTTGTAGAGAACGAGCATGACAAGAGGAAATGCCGCAGGCACAAGAAAGGCGGCACGCCATCCCAGTTCGGGAAACACGGCAAAGGCGAAGGTGACAGACAGTGTGGCCGCCACCTGACCAAAGCCGGAAAAAGCATGGGCAAATCCTGTGGCAAATCCCCGGGTGCTGCCCGGCCACCATCTGGTGAGCGTGGCCAGGCCGGGGGTCCAGGCCATGGATTGAAAATAGCCGTTCAGTCCCCAGAGAACAGCCATCATGACAATGGAGGTCTGGAAACTGAACAGAATATTCGCCGCAGCGGACAGCAGCACCGCGCAGAAGACAAAGCGCGCAGGGCCGACGACCTCGCTGATGCGTCCGTTCACTATCTGTCCCAAGCCATAGGTCCAGAACATGGTGCCGGTCAGGATGCCGATGTCTGATGTTGTCCAACCCAGGTCGGACATCATGACAGCACTGGCGTTCGACAGGTTCAGCCGGCAGCAGTACAGTGTGCAGTACAGGAAAGAAAACATGAGCAGGTAACGCCAGGCGTAGTGTCTGAACTTGGAAAAATCCTGCGCTGAATAGCCAAAACGAAGGTTTGAAGACATGATGTTCCTTAATAGAGGGTAAAGGATGTTGTTATTGCACGGACTTTAATAGGTTCCATGCTTCCTCTGACAGATTTTCTTTTTCCGGGTAATAGCAAATTTCACCAAGTTCCTCTTCCATTTGCCGCATGAACTCCTGATCAGGGAAATATTTATAGGCGCCGATGTTTACCGCAGAGATAGCAGGATTAAAGACAGCCTTGGGACGGACATGTCTGGCTGGATCTATCCCGCAGAAATCCATAATCTTTTGTGTCGTTTCATCGTATTTCAAGACAAGATCTTCAAATCGAATCAGCAATCTATGCTTATAGGGATTTTTTAATTGATTTAGTACAAGCTTATAAGAATTATTAAAATCTTTAAGATATACAGGATCATATATATAACAACGCATCAAACTAAGATACCGATCTCTTGGGTCACGATATACGCATATTTGTTTTATGGGATGATCGGTCAAATATTTATTTATAACTTCCAAAGAAGAACCTGAAAACATTTGATCGCTGACAAAAATTTCATTACTGTCGAAAAGCGATAAGAAGCCTTCAACAAATTGTTTAGCAAAATGATCAAACTCTTCCTGGGTTATATTCTTAAATTTATAAAAGAGAAATTGTTTTATTCCTTTTTGTCTCATGAAACAGCACTTATTAAATCTTTCATCAGAAGTGTTCCAGACAAAAGGAAAACGCTTGTCTTTCATAAAACGGATAGTATAACCATCGAGATCTATAACGGAATAGATGAAATTTAATGCCATATCTAAAAATTCATCAGTATATATAATTGGATTTTTTTCATACCAACAAGAACCTTTTGAATCATAACATGAATATATAGAGTGTATAAATCTTTTTATATTCCAGTCTTTTTCTGCAGTAGAACCGCATGTAAAAGAGTTGATAAATGGAATTAATGGAGACCGCCAAACGAATGGACTTTCAAAGTTCTTCGGACTGACTACTTTCTCTTTTGTATAAAGATTATCAGGATTGCCAGTTACAGTAATATCAGAAAATTCATTAAAAAATCCAATCACAGCCGAGGAGCCGCTCCAGCCATAACCTTGCACTGCAATGTGAGTTTTATATTTTCGTCTTGGGGCAGGTGCTGGTTTAGGTGCAGGTGCAGGAGTGGGCTTAGGTGCAGGGCAACTTTGCGATTTGAGTTCAGAAAGTTGGGCCTCCAGCTGTTTGAGCTGGGGTTCAGCAGCGGCAGTTTTGGAGCTTAGTTCAGAAACTTGAGCCTTCAGCTGTTTGAAATGACACTCTGGATGATTGCGCATGCTGCACAAGTCCAGGAGCCGTGCTTGAACGCTATGATCAAAAGTAAGGATATTTTTCTTTTCCAGTTTTTTGGCGCAATGATTCCATAG
>NZ_CANRLT010000133.1 GCF_947631555.1 uncultured Mailhella sp.
TAAACAACTCCTAACTCAGCTAACTTATTGGGTAAAACAGACAAAACATTAGTCTTAGCTAGGACAGCCCCAAAATTTAAAGTTATAAGTATATTATAAAAAACTCCTTTTGATGTGCTAAGAAAAAGGTGCGGTCTGACAACTGCACCAGAAGCAAATCAAAAGGAGGTTGGAATGAGGAATAGGAATGCTGTTTTGATCATATTTTTGGGTTTGCCGTGACAGTGTAAAAGATAAGCATAGTAGTTTTGTTTTGCCATGTATTTAAAAGACTAGATCAGTAAATTTGACTATTGCAATCATAAATTATGATATATTGGATAGATTATACCGACACAATAGGTAATAGTAAAATCATAATATATGAAAATATCGGGTATAAACCTAGTAATCCAGCGTGTAATTCGCAAATAATAGAAGGATGAAATCGTATTTTCAACGCAACAGATGCTGTGGTATCAGGCTTCACATAGCAGTTTTCGGCGTGTATGAGAAGCCGCTTCGCCGCTTTCTTTGGAGATTTAAAAAGAAAAAATACTGCACGGCACGTTAAAGGTGAGAGTCAGCACAAGCCGTTTTTCTTCAGGGCAGCGGCTGGTCTTTTTCCAGCACCAGCTGAAGGCCGGACAATTCGATGAGCTTTCTGCGCGGATCGCCGTAACCGTAGATCCTGTAACCCGGCGCTTCGGGGATACGCTGGAAGATCAGAAGTCCGCTTTTGGCAGGGCAGCTCTTCAGAAGGTAGTCGATAACCTGGCGTGCCACGGAATCCTTGACGCCGGACACAAAGACGTTTGCCCGAGGCTCCACGAACCACAGTTTCATTCTGCCGCGAACAGCGGGAGGCAGGTCATTGGCGATGACGACGACCACGGTCTTCTCCTATCAGTTCTTCCAGATCCTTGGGAACTTTTTCCAGAAGTCCGTTTTCGATGACGCGCGTCCTGAAGGCATCCATCACGGCATATTTGTTGTATTCCCCGGCCAGGGTATGTGTCATGGAAAAGGCCAGATCAATGCACAGTTCGCGCTTGTACAGGTCGGCCAGATCATAGATGAAGGGCAGAGGGCTGCCGGAATGGATGAAGCCCAGGTGGGGCGAATAGCCCAGACTGTGGACGCAGGAACACAGTATGCCGTACAGCGCGGCGTTGGTGGCCGTGAGTATCTGGTTCGTCACATCGCTCAGCTCGAACCTGCCGGGCGTGTAGGAACGCCCTTTCCAGCCGACATGGTAGGTTTCCGCCATCTCTGCGTACAGCTGTTGTACGCGCCTTCCTTCCATCCCCATGAGTTCCTGAAGGCTCCTGCCGCTGACATCGGCTTCAGGGAAGCGGCGGGCAAACAGCGCGTGGGCCACCTCCAGAGACAGCTTCGGATCGGAGGACAGGCGAGCCTGTCTCTGGAGCCTGCGGGTGTTGGCGGTTGGAAGTATTCCAGCCGCGTAAAAAAGCAGGCTGTCTTCTCCCACCCAGCAGACGGAACAGTTGGACGCGGCGGCCACCTTGACGGCCTCGTGGGTGATGGAGGTATCTGGGCCGAGCAGCAGGGTGTTCAGCGTGGCCACCGGCAGGCGTACCCGATTGCCATCGGCATCCAGCCATTTAATACTGCTGTCGTCGATTTCCAGTCTGCCCCGTTCCAGATACAGAAAGGGATATTTTTCAGACACGCGGGGCAGAGTATCCCGTGTGACGGGAATGAACAGACGGCGTCCGGCATCGTTCATGCTTTTTCCTCTGAAGGGGCGCCGCCTTCCTTTCCGGCAGCGCCCCAGTTTTTATGAAAGGATGACGGTCACATAGCGGCTTGCGTACTCTTTGTGCAGACCGAAGCAGAGGGGCACGTCGGTGAGCGCCATGGTCTCACCCTCTTCATCTGCGCCGGGAACCACGCGGAAGACTTCCGTCCTTTTTTCTCCCGCCAGCCTCCGTGCTGAGGAGATCGCCTCCGATTCGTCTGCAAACAGCCCCGCAAACACCGGGGCGGAAGGCGTACAGTTCTTCCGGCCGAGACAGATAGCCCAGATCGGGTGCAGCAGACCCTGAACCGCTTCTTCGGCCAGATCGTCAGGCATGGACAGCGCACAGGCAAAGGCCATGTCCTGAAGATAGTAGCGGAAGGTCATTTTTGAACCCGAACCCACGGGGCGCTTTCCGTCTCTTGTTTTTGGCACAAGCATATCCTGCCAGGGATCGCTGGTGTCGTAGCCGCTGCCGGCCATCTGGAAATCACACAGATACTGTCTTGCAAGGATTTCCCTGCCTTTGCGGGCAAAGGCCAGCACAGACTGATCAAGGCTGCGCAGCCTGGCCAGCCATTCGCGCTGTTCACCTCCGCGGCCCATGGCGCAGCAGAGCATACCCAGAACGCCGGAACGGGAAGGGAAGGGCAGCGTTGTGCGGCGCTGAAAGCGGGAATCCGTCCCCCAGGACTGCAGCGGCCCTTCCAGCCAGAGCAGAAGCGTCTTCATGGCCGAACCTGTTCCGCCAAAGCTTGGGCGAGGGCATCGATAGTGAAGGTTTCGTCCTTACCGAAAACGAAGTCCGCTTTTTTGCCGAACAGAGAACCGGCAAGGCGTTCCTGAAGTTCCAGGCGCTGCTCCAGGGCTTCGATGCTGGGAGCCAGATAACCGCCGCGGGGTTTGACGGGTTCATCGAAGCAGACCTGCATTCCCTGCCCCTTGCGGACGTAGACATGGGCGTAGTTCCAGGGGCAGAGCGCGGTCTGTGTGGTCTGGCGGGCCGAGGGGACGGCGATGTACAACGCCTTGGTGAAGGCTTCCACGGCCGTGCCCACATCTTCCAGTCCGATGGTGTCGGCGAGCTGGCCAAGATCCAGACTGACGTAGCGGTAATAGGTGGCGGCATTGTAGAAACACCCCCACGGGCGTGGGGAAGACAGCGGAATATTATTGAAGATTTTTGCCCGTGTCAAAAAAATCTCCTTTCCAGGCGAGGCTTCGGACAGGAACGGAAGGAAGAGGGGCACGGTGCGTCTGTCCGGCTTTATCCGTGAAAACTGCGCCATAAGACTTGACATTTCTGCCATACGCAGGAAAACATATCCTTTTCTGTCATTCACGGAGAGACGCCTTTCGGCTCTGTCCTGTCTATACCAAGGCGGTGCGGGAACGCGCCCGGAGGAAGCCTGATGGCTGAATATAAAAAGACTTTGAATCTGCCTGTTACCGGTTTTCCCATGAAGGCCAATCTGGTTCAGAAGGAGCCGGAAACGCTGAAGTTCTGGGAAGAAGTGAATGCCTTTCAGCGTATGCAGGACGCCTCAGGCTCACGGGGGAGCTATGTGCTGCACGATGGCCCGCCCTACGCCAACGGGCACATCCATCTGGGCACGGCCCTGAACAAGATTCTCAAGGACATCATCATCAAGTCCCGTAACCTCATGGGCTGGAAGACTGCCTACATTCCCGGCTGGGACTGCCACGGACTGCCCATCGAACACAATGTGGAGCTGGAGCTTGGCGACAAGAAGAAGGATCTGCCCGCGCACGTTGTCCGCAAACGCTGCCGCCAGTACGCCCAGAAGTTCCTCGACATCCAGCGCCGGGAATTCAAGCGGCTGGGGGTACTCGGGGACTGGGAGCATCCGTACATGTCCATGGATCCGGCCTACGAGTCCGTGACCGCGTCCGAACTGGCCGCCTTTGTGGAGCGCGGGAGCGTGGTGCGCAGCAAGAAGCCCATCTACTGGTGTTGCCACTGCAAAACCGCATTGGCCGAGGCCGAAGTGGAATACCGCGACCTCAGCTCGCCCTCCATCTATGTACGCTTCCCTCTGCCGGACGCCCGGCTGAAGGACGTCTTCCCC
>NZ_CANRLT010000134.1 GCF_947631555.1 uncultured Mailhella sp.
TATAACGCATGGCGGCCGCGCCGTCGCCGTCTATGGAACCGAAATTGCCGTGACCGTGGGGGAGCAGACGGCGTCCTGCGCGGGCCAGAGCGCCACACCCCGCCGGACAAGCCCCTCGCGGCAGAGCTTCGCCGTGGCTTCGTTCCGTGCAAACACCGCATCCCAGCCTTCTTCTTCCAGCGCGTTCAGAGCGGCGGAAAGCGCGGCCACACCCCACCAGTTGGGCGTGTAGGGGAAGCGCATGGCGTCTTCGGCAGCTCCGCGGAAGGGGGTAAGGGCGTCATATCCGGCGTAGCCCACTTCGGCGATGCGTTCCCAGGCGGCCGCGCTCACGCTCATGCAGCACATGTCCGGCGGGCAGGACAGGCATTTCTGCGAGCCGCCGAGCACGCAGTCCGCGTTCCAGGCATCGGCGCGGACGGGCGCGCCGCCCACGCTGGCCACGGCGTCCACCACGAGGAAGGGCACACCCAGATCCTTTTTCAGCGCGCCCAGCGCTTCCAGCGGGTTCAGTGTGCCGGAGGGCGTTTCGCAGTGCACGGCGGTGATGAGCAGCGGGCGGTGGAGGCGCACGGCCTCGGCCACGCGCTGGAGTGTGCTTTCGGAAATGGTGCGGTCGTAGGGTTCGGAGATGCAGACAGCGCGGCAGCCTATGGCTCTGGCCATGTCCGCAAAGCCGTCGCCGAACACGCCCGTGCCCACGCTCAGCACCGTGTCGCCCGGGCGGAGCAGGCTTTTCAGCGCGCCCCAGAGCACAAGCATGGCTTCGCCCGTGCCGAGAATGACGTCTTCGCGGGTCCCCAGCGCCTTTTGCAGGCGGGAGCGGACCGAGCCGTAAAGCCTGAGGTAGTCGTCGCCCATGCGCGGCGGGCCGTAGTCGCGGGAAAGGGCGCGGGCCGCAGCGGGATGCAGGGAGACGGGGCCAGGGTAGAAGGGCAGGGAGGCGTAGGAATGAAAGTCGCTCATGGCAGCACCTGAAAAAGCGGGGCGCGCGGCCCCGGCTGAAGACAGAGGTTTAAAGCGGGGCGCGCTGGCCGTGCGTACCGAGGGCGCGGGTGAGCAGTCCGCCCGCAAGGAAGAGCGTGCCCTCGTCAAAGGCGCGGCCCAGGAGCTGCACCCCCACAGGGAGCCCGCCGCTCAGTCCCGCGGGCAGGGACAGTCCGGGCAGCCCCGCCAGATTGAGGGACAGGGTAAAGATGTCCATGAAGTACATCTGCAAGGGGTCGCCGCCCAGAGAACCAGCCTCCCACGCGGGCACGGGGGACACGGGCGCAAGCAGCATATCACAGATGGAGAGGGCATCGAGGTAATCCTGACGGATGAGCCGCCGCACCTGCGCGGCCTTGCGGTAGTAGGCATCGTAGTAGCCCGCGGAGAGGACGTAGGAGCCGAGCAGAATGCGGCGCTGCACCTCCGCTCCGAAGCCCTCCGTGCGTGAACTCACATACATGTCTTCCAGATTTTTCGGGTTCGCGGTGCGGTGGCCGTAGCGCACGCCGTCATAGCGGGCGAGGTTGGAGCTGGCTTCCGCCGCGGCCAGGATGTAGTAGCTGGCGATGGCGTATTCCGTATGCGGCAGGGAGATGTCCACGATCCTGGCGCCCAGGTCCCTGGCCCGTTCCACGGCCTCGCGGCACACGGCGGCCACGCCTTCGTCCAGCCCATCGTGCTGGAAGAATTCCCGCGGCAGGCCGATGCTCAGTCCCTTGAGACTGGAGCGGGCGCGCATGGCGGCGCTGTAGTCGGGCACGGCTTCGGGGGAAGAGGTGCTGTCGCGGCGGTCGTACCCGGCGATGACCTGAAGCACGGCGGCGGCGTCGTCCACGGTGCGGGTGAGCGGGCCTACCTGATCGAAGGAGGAGGCATAGGCCAGAAGACCGTAGCGGGACACACGGCCGTAGGTGGGCTTCATGCCCACGCAGCCGCACAGGGAGGCGGGCTGACGGATGGAGCCGCCGGTGTCCGAACCCAGGGAGGCGCAGCACTGGCAGGCGGCAACACTGGCCGCGGAGCCGCCGCTGGAGCCGCCGGGCACACGGGAAAGATCCCAGGGATTGGCCGTGGCCTGATACGCGGAATGTTCCGTGGTGGAACCCATGGCGAATTCGTCCATGTTGTTCTTGCCGAGGATGACGGCCCCGGCTTCTTCCAGCTTCTGCACCACAAAGGCATCGTAGGGCGGGACAAAGCCTTCCAGAATGCGTGAGGCGGCGGTGGTGGGCAGGGCGCGCCAGGCGAGCACATCCTTCACCGTGACGGGAACGCCCCACAGGGGTTTCGCGGAAAAATCGGCGGGGCGGGCCTTGTCCAGATTCCGGGCCTGTTCCAGCGCGGCTTCATCGCGGCGGGAGAGCAGGGCCTTGACAGAAGGCTCGGTGGCGGCAATGCGCTCAAGGCAGGAGGAAACGGCGGCTTCGGCGCTGACGCTGCCCTCGCGCAGGGCATCGCGCAGTTCGCAGAGGGAAAGTTCAAAAAGTTCCATCACTTGCCCTCCACGATGCGGGGAACGATGAAGAAGGCGCCGTCGCTTTCCGGGGCGTTTGCCAGAATGTCCCGGCGTTCGGCGCGGCGCACGGCTTCATCCTCGCGGAAGGCGCATTCGTGAGCCACGGGGGAGTAGAGAGGTTCCACGCCGGCGGTATCCAGCTCCGCCAGTTTGTCCATGTAGTCGAGGATGCGGGAACACTGTCCGGCCATTTCGTCAAGGACGGATTCGTCCGGCTTCAGGCGGGAGAGGCGGCAGAGGTGCAGCAGGTCTTTGCGGTCAAGAGGCATGGCGTTCGCTCGTCAGTTGGGGGTGATGGAGTCAACGAGTTCCTGAAGGCTGCGCGCCGTGGCGGACGGATCCGGCCCGGAAGGTTCCGAAGCGGACGGTTCCGGCGCAGCCGCAGCGCTTCCGTTCGCGTAGCGGGCACGCAGGGCGGTGGGATCCACGGCTTCGCTGCCCACGGCTGCGGGGCGCATGAGGAAGAGGGCGCGGCGGACCTTGCCCGAACCGTCCCAGGAGAAGGGCGCGGCGGCCCAGTCCACGCGCAGGCCGGAGAGTCTGGCGTTGAGCGTCTGCGGCGTCCATCCGGGCTGGAGCTTCAGGGCTGCGGCCATCTGCACGAAGTCGAAGCCGAGGGCGGCCCAGTCGTCCGTGCGGTGGCCGCTGGCGCTCATGGCGCTGCGGAAGGCGGCGGCCCCCGGGGCGGCGGAGCGTTCGTCCCAGGCGGCGGGGAAAACGGTGAGGGAGAAGGCTGCGGCGTTGTTGCGGCTGCCTGCCCCGAGGCTCTGTTCCCAGAGGGTCGTGCCCATCATCAGCATGTTGTGCGCGCCGCCGTAGTGCAGGCTGGAAACCAGCATATCCATGTTCTTCCAGCTGTCGGGCAGGAAGATGGCCTGAAAGCCCGCCGTGGCTTCGGGAATGCTGCCGCGCCCCTTGCCGATGCGGGTCTTCAGGAAGGCGGAGGCCTCCCTGGGCCAGCCGCTCATGTTCCCGGCGGTATAGGTTCCGTAGCTGAGCAGGAAGCCGCGCTTTTGCGCCTCGCTCTGGAACACGGCGTTCATGTGCTTGCTGTAGGCGTCTTCCGGGCTGAATATGCCCACGCTCCCGATGCCGAGGGCCTGCGCCGCATCAAGCAGCACGGCGGCCTGATCTTCGGAGGAGGTGAAAAGACGCCAGAGATCCGTGCCCTCGGTGAAGCCCGCGGGCAGGGCGGCGGTGAAGGTAAAGACGGCGCGGCCTGTGGCGGCGTTTTTCAGGGCCTTGACCTGACCGGGCAGGAGCGGACCGCCGATGAGGGAGCAGGCAGGGGAAAGGGCGCTCACCTGCGCGGCCAGCGCCGGGT
>NZ_CANRLT010000135.1 GCF_947631555.1 uncultured Mailhella sp.
TTTTCCAAATCAAAGAGCGCGTTCATGTGCCAGAGGTTCCAGCCGTGCTGCCTGGGTGTGCCGGGGCGGTAGGAGGCTGGGTCCTCCGGGCAGGCGGCGGATTTCAGCGACGACCCATCCACAGCCAGCAGACGACAGCCGCAAAAGGTCCTCTCCGGGCGCAGCAGGGCCGTAAAGCGGTGGAACAGCGTCTCCAGCGCCGCGGGCAGCAGCTTCTGGCGCTGCTGGACGAACGCTGAGGCCGACGGTGTTTTTTCGCTGTTTTGAAACCGGCCCATCAGTACTTTCCCAATACTGTTTTCGCTCATGGTCAGCAGTAGTGACAGGACTGTTTCAAAGGTCAGCGTCCGAGGCCGGGTGAAGTCCCGGCCAGGATGCCTGACATATTGTTCGGGATGCTCCCCCAGTTTCCGAATCAACGAACGCAGCATCCTACGCAAAAGCTCCGGCGTGTATTTCATGTGCGGCCCCTCCCGAAAAGCAATTTCACTTTTCAGGGCTTCGCCGCACATTTTTTGCCCCTTGTCAACCCCTTTTTACATCTTTTTTGACTTTATTTTCCCTTATTACTAACTTAATGACATTACTTGAATTGAGTCGTATAGGTGGCGGCATTGTAGGCATGGTGGACTCTGGGATTTTCCTTGCCACAAATAACGATGGTAAGGATGAAACACAGGTCAATAATCCCAACGCAAAGATTATCTTTTCAAACTGCCACAGCGATATGACCTTCAATGCCCCAAATGACGACGAATACCTCTATGCCGACGATGGCAAACAAATCTTCCACAATCGTTTTGGCGGCATCCTTGGCTTCTGCTGTGATGATGAAGGCTTTGCCTTCCGAGTGGAGGAATGCACCTATACAGGCTGTGACCGGGGTTTGGGCAATTCTAGCCTACCGAATGTTGGTGAGAAACTAGATTGATGTTATGCTCCTTGTGAGGTACAGGAAAATCTAGAATTATTGCTTTTCTATTTCATAAAAACAGAGCTGGTCTTCTGACGATATTTTGCATTCTGCCTTGGCCAGCGGCCACTGATGCATTGTCTCGGCGGCCGGGTATTTCAAAGTGAATTTCGCGTCATTGGTAAAGGCAAATGCCGCCGCTAAAGCGGCCCATTGACCCGAAATCCCCTTTGCAATCAATGGTTGTCAAGCAGACCTATGATTAGGTCTGCTTCGCAAAGTTTCCATTTTATGGTGGCCGCTGGGGTGGGACCGAGTGGCCGCTGAGTCTGGACCGAAGTGGCCACCCACGAGTGTCTTATGCAGACTAAAGGGCCAATTTGACCTAAATATGCATCGTTCTATAAACAAAAAAGTTTATATAAATCGAAAGGGACTGTGTATTTTGTACGTAGGCAACTACTTACACTAGCCCTGCAATTGCGTTGTGCGGATGCTGCCTGGTTCTATTCAGTAAGAGAAGTCGACCAATATGTCGGTATTCCAAAAGACATTTTTCGAAGGAAAGGAAATTAAGATGAAGGAATACATTATGAAGCGAGAAAAAAGGCTCCTCTTTTATCGGAGGACTTTCATAGGTTTATTTGTGTTCATTGTTACTTCTATTATAATAAGGCGTCTTATTTGGGCCTTCCCAGTTTCAACATTTGGTTTGATTGTTTATCTATCTGCCTTCTTCTGCACTCTCGCTTTAGGCTTTATCAATTTTGTATTTTCAATTGAATACAAGAGCATACGGTGGATAAGAAAGAACTATGATATTGATTTTCTGGAAAATGGAATTAATTTAGATTCCCGTCCGACCCTACCGGATTCTCGAATCTATTGCGGCAATTATGCTTTTGCATCTGTTGGTAAAGGTCGAGGTCGTACCAAGGCGATAACCCTCATCCCCTATGATGCGGCCAGATGGGTATATAAGAGCAAAGTATATGTCGCGAGAGGTCTAAAAGAATCTTTTAGTTCTTTCAATGTTTTATGTGATGAAGGTGTGCACTTTGCGATAGGAGCAAGTGATTCTGAGATAAGCTACTTACTATCAAATTATATTATTAAATTCTCGCATACAGTTGTTATTGGATACGGAAAGGAGCAAAAGAAACGATATATTCAAGGGCTGAGTAAAATACAACGAATAGCTTATTGCGTGAAGTCATTTTTCAATGTTGAGTGAATCCAGAATTAATTATCTATACAAGACCGCGCTACACCCAATTCATACCGGGTAGCGCGGTCCCTTTTATTTTGAAATCGCTTTGCTTCAATTTGCATATCATCTATTCAAACACCATGAAAGGGGAGAACGGGGTATTACCCCCAACAAGAGCTATGAAACAGAAATACGTACTATCGTTTTTAGCCTTCTTATTCTTCATCTCCACCGCTGTCGTTCCTATATTTGCAGTTGAGGCGGTGGGCGGTGGCGTAGCTACCTCGGAGGGCAATACCACGTTCAGTAGTCCTTCTGAGGACAGTTCCAGCTTCATCACCTCACCCAATTCTCTCCTGGGCGGCAGTGACTCGGTCATTACCACTGATGATGTGAACGATTGGGTCAACCGGAAGGGTACAGATATCATCCGGATACTCACAGACGTTGTAATGGCTGCGTCCCTAATTGGGTTTCTGGTCGGAACAGTCCTTGTAATTATCGGCGCACTTGGAGAAAAACGCACAATGACGGGCGGCATGCTAGCAATGCTTATCTGCTGTGTTACTTTTGCTGTATCGACCTGCGCTCCCCAAATTGTCTTGGCTATTTCAGGCTGGTTGAAATCGTAGCTCAGAAAGGGGGTGCTACAATGTCACTCAGTCTGAACTCCTTCATTATCATTTTGTGCGTGTTAGGAGTATGTTTTGTCCTTTTTTTACTCCCTCGAATCTCTCGTGCTCTCCTTGCAGTTCTTTTGCTCGCGGTATTCCTTCCGATTCTGGCTTCCTTCATGCTGGGAAACGGGCAATACTACGTAAACGCATTCGCATCGTTCTTTACCCCACCTGTAAAGCAAGAAATAATCGACGGATATCAATACTATCAAGAGCAATACAAAGAACACCCGCTTATCGATTTAGACCGGCTAAATCAGTTCGCGCTCGATATTGACAGCTTGACGAAATCATTTCTCGTATCTGAAACTGGTAAAAATAGATATCCCTTATTCCCTTGGTTGAGCGGTCTCAATCGAATAGAATTTTTCGAAATGCTTCAATCGTCGGTGCCAGGAGAGCATCAGGATACTGGTAACTCTCTGTATGTAACGGAGGGCAGGACTCACCGGCACCTATGCCAAAGTAGGCGCCTGGACAGCATCGCAGATAGTGTCCAAAGTCTTCACTCCACCGCATTGGAGTCTTCAACTCAGCACCTCCGCAGAGCTCTATGATTCGTCGCGCACATTCTGCTCGATTCACTGTGGCGGGAAACACATCCTGCAGTTCATACCCAAAGGTCAGACTGTACTCACAAGCCAGAGCTTCGGAAAAATGGAGTATATTCTGGGCAAGCAGTTCCAGGTCTGCATCCTGTTCCGCTCGGAGGGTTAACCACACCTCTGCTTGGCCGGCAGAAGTACCAAACGCTTTATCTCCCATTTTCGCTCCGACTACCGTGCAAAGCACCATTCCCCTGTGAATGCGCTTCTGTCAATGCCGGTAATTTGCAAAGTAGTTCTCCAACCGCCTGGGCAGGGGATAGGCCGTCCTCTGGATATGCGGCATGGGCAGGCCGTCCTTTAAAAGAAAACGTCAGCCCTTGAGATGCACAGGCGAAGGTGCCTGGGCGGGTGAATACCTGCCCCAGCGGAAAGCCTGGCAGATTGTGCGCC
>NZ_CANRLT010000136.1 GCF_947631555.1 uncultured Mailhella sp.
TCTCTGGCGTTGTTTCAGCGATTTCGCGTTAACGGCAAGATCGAAGAACTTTTATCATTATTAAAGTGATACTCTCTGTTTTTTGCTTTTGTTGCTTTTGCAGGTTTGAAAGGGTATAAGAAATCCAGCAACGCTCCGACAACTCAGGCAGGATACTGTGGACGGCTGAGCATGCTTGCACCGATTATTGTGCCACCCGTGTACCGTCAGCAAAACCAGGCAGGAGGCCCCTCCACATGATCTTCCCCTTTGACGCCATCCCAGCCCTTTTGACCTTTCCCGCCGTGGCCACTACCTTCCTGGGCGGCAGCGTCCTCGTCCAAACCGCCGCATCCATCGGCAGGTATTATGACGATGACCTGCACGAAGAAGCCAGAAGCCGGGCCAGAGGGAGGGCCTCCCGCAAGAATGAGAACCGGCTGCTGAAAAAGATACTCGCCCAGTCCGGGAAGCTGAAGGAATTCATGGACCGCTATGGAGAACTGGACGAGGAAACGGTGAAGAAACTGACCGTCCTGTATGGGGAAATCCAGGGCAACAACGCCGGACTCAGAGACGAGGGCGAAACGCCCTGCCGGGAAATGCTGCAGGCCGAAAAGGTCCTGGACGAACTCTTTAACTCCGTGCCGCGGCGTTAAGTCCGCGCCCCGTTCGTTCAGAAGCCGCTCGTTTCTGCTGTTCCCGCCCTCCGTTCAAGCAGCGCCACTGGCATCCCTGCTGCCGCTCCTGAGAGCTGCACCTTCTGCCGTTCAGCTGACGTTCCTTCCCTGCCTTTCTGCTCCTCTGCCCTTCTGCCTCAAGCCCCTGTCTCTCCGAGTTCCTCTGCCGTTCTGCCGCCCGCGGGAACGGCGTGTCCGCTCGTCCATTCCGCCGCGGGCGGGACGCCGTATCCGGTCCACGCTGATGTCTGCCGGAATCTGAATCCTCGCCTCCCCGTCAAGGCCGCCACCAGCAGCCGTGCCTTCAGCCAGCGGTAAGGCAGAAAAATTCCGCCCTTCCGTCCACACTGCTGTGGACTGACGCCGGATTTTCCCTGTACGCCTCCGCGGGAAGCGGTATGCTTGCCTCATCCATAGCACTTTTGGACAGTCACGGTATTCAGACAAAGGAGTTCAACGATGTGGAAGAAAATCGCCCTTTTCGGTTCGGGTCTCGCGCTGGGTGTCCTAGGCACGGCGCTGTTCAGGGAATACTCGGCGCAGAAGAATTCCGAAACGGAGGCAGAACGGGAAACCTGGGACGGTGTCTGGAAAGTGCGTCTCCGGGATGACACGGAAGAAGGCGTTTCGGAAAATTCTGCTAAGGACGCTTCGGAAGACTCTTTCAGTGAGGAAGTCTCCGAACAGCAGCCGGACCAGGCGCCGGAAGCGAGGCCCGCGGCCGCTGCGGCAGCGGTCTAACGGCTCGCCGCCGTTCTGCGAAGCCTTCTGCCGAAGCCTCTCGAAAAAAGGAACCTTTCTGCGGCGCGGGGCGCGTACCAGCAGACAACGCGCTCCGTCCCGCGCGGCGGCGTCTCCCGGCGGAGGGACGCCACTCTCTCTCGCCGCTTTCCGCCGCTTTTTTGCCGGTCTGCAAAGGAAGGGATTCATGCCGGGCAAAGTCCTGCTTTTTGGTTCGGGCCTCGTCCGCGGCGCCCTGGGTGCGGTGTGGGTCTGCCGTCCTGACCTGCTGGAAACGCACCGGGACGCGCAAGACTTACCTGACGGGAACGCCGGGAAGGACGGGCAAGGCTTGCCTGCCGCGCCTGACGTGAATGCCGCGACACCTCTCAGCGATGTGGACAAAGGGGAAATGGAGGGGCTGCTCTCTGCCTTTCCTTCTGCCCCGAAGGCCGAAAGTTGTCTTCTCCACGCACATAGGGGTGTTTTTCCATCAGGATTTTTTCACGAATACGAAAACGATACCATAAAGAAGAGAATCCAGGGAGAAACCAGATGAATATTGCCATTATCGGTTCCAGGAATTTTTCCGACTATTCTTTTATGAAGAATTCAATTTTAAATATTGTTAAAATTGAAGATATAGACTATGTGGTTTCAGGCGGTGCTAAAGGGGCAGATACTTTAGGTGAATTATTCGCGAAAGAGTATAATCTCAAAACAATGATCTTTAAACCTGAATGGAAGAGATATGGGAAAGCTGCCGGTGTCATAAGAAATACTGAGATTGTTAAGAATGCAGATATTATCATGGCTTTTCCTATGGGAAGTTCCAAAGGAACGTATGATTCCATACATAAAGCCAGAAAATCTCATAAAAACGTTTATATATTTTCCGTAGATTCAGAAACGTCCGGCACGCCGAAAAAATTCCCGCGCCCTGATCCGGCGGGCAGCCCCGGGACGCCTTCACGCCCAGCAGCGGAAAAAGCGGAGACAGCGGAGGCTGCGGGAGAAGCCCCTGGAGCTCCGGATCTGCAGGACTGTTCTGCCGGACAGTCCTGCGGCCGGGACATCGCTGCGGCCGGACACCCCTTCTTCACTCTCAAGCCTCGGGACATTCATTGATGTCCTGCCACGGGGAGGAACAGCTTTGGGCGCTTTCATTTTAGGATTGCTGTGGCTGATGCTAGCCGCTGTCGTTCTCGCCGTGAAAGCCGTGGGCGTCATCATACTCTTCTTTGCCGGCTGTGCGCTTTGTGCCGGCTGCCTGATCTGGCTGATCGTGGACGCCCTTTGCCGGTGATCGTCCGGATCGTGAGCGCCGCCCGCGGGAGGGGGGACGCTGGAGGCCTTGCCCGAACCCGCAACGTCTCAAAGTCCTGCTTTGTGCGCTCCGCCTGTTCTCGCTACCGCTCGCGCCTCCGGCGGTTTAAGACAAAGCCTGGCTGCCGGACAACGCGGCGCAGCTCCTGAAATTCTTGAGGCTTGGCTTTTCAGGCTTCAGCAAGGCGTTCTGCCGCCCACTGGTTGAGTGACATTCCGTGAAGCTTCGCCTGCATGGCCGCATGAGCGTGCAATTCCGGGGAAACCCGCAAAAGGATTTTGCCGGAATACGGTTTGTCAGGCTTTCTGCCAGTTTCCGCACACAGGTTCAGGTAGTCGTCCACAGCCTCCTCGAAGGCAGCACGCAGCTCGGCCACGCTTTCACCTTCATAGCTGATCACGTCCGAAATACCAAGAATCCGCCCGAAAAGACAATCATCTTCCGCGCTGTATTCCACCGTGCCCGCATAGTTTTTGTGCTTCATGACGTTTTTCATGGTACTATCCCCAAGCCCTGCAGGAACTCTCGTGCCAGTTCCACCTGATAGGCCCGCACCGTCTTCGGTCTGTGCGGACGGTGGAAACTGATGATTCTGCCTTGCAGCATGAATTTCACCCGCGAACCATCGCCCTCGATTACCGTTGCCCCAGGAGCGATGAACAACGCTTCCATGTCCTTCCATTCCAAAGTCCTGCTTGTGGGAAGAGCATAGATCGCCTGAAGTGTTTTTTCATGCCGGCTGTTCATGGGAATAATGATAGCTTCTCCTGATAGCATGTCAAGATAAAGAATAGAATCCAAGGAGTAAACAAATGAATATTGCTATTATCGGTTCCAGGAATTTTTCCAATTATTCTTTTATGAAGAATTCAATTTTAAATGCGGAAAATACTCCGGCAGCGCAAGCAACGGAAAACCACCTTCCCTACCTGGCCCCGCACTGGACACCTGCCACAGGTAAACTCGCCCTGCGTGGTACTGATATGCACCCCATCAGGTGGACAAAGTAAGAAAGCCCCGCTAGGCTGAACTTTGTAAACAGATGGGGATTTGT
>NZ_CANRLT010000137.1 GCF_947631555.1 uncultured Mailhella sp.
AAGGGGAAGACATTGATGATGCGGGAGAGCGTTTCCGGCACGGAGCGGGTATGTACGGTGGAATAGGCAGCGACGCCGATTTCCGCGCTTTCCATCATGCCGCGCAGGGTATCGGGATCGCGGCTTTCGCCAATCAGCACCACGTCAGGGGCTGTGCGCGTGGAGTTGCGTGTGGCCGTCAGGAAGGACTTCAGGTGTTCGGGGATCGTGCTTTGTGAAACAGGGCCGCCTGGATTCGGTACTGCGTCGAAGTCGAACTCAATGGGAGCTTCGTAGGTGGTGACATGACGGCCGCCGGTTTCGATGATACGCCGCAAGATAGCGGCCAGCAGGGTGGATTTACCCGATCCCATGACACCCGTAACCAGCACCAGACCATTGGAGGGCATGGCGTGGTCAAGAATGCCCTGTTCCACATGCAGGTCTTCCAGCGCGGGTGGCATGGAGGGAATGGCACGAAAGACGATTTTGACGCCAGTAGAATAGCCGTCCGCCACCGGTGTGGCGTTGCCGCGATAACGCCGCCGCACACCGCGCGATTCCTCTATTTCATGGGCAAAGTCGTAATCCGACTGGCCGGATTTGATCTGTGCGGAAACGGAGTTGTTCCTGGTCAGACGCTCCAGTGCAGCCAGCAGTTCATCCGTGGTGATGGGACGCTGCGTCACCTGTCGCCACGCGCCGTTGAGCCGCATCCAAGCGGGTAGACCGGAGCGCAGGCACAAATCCGACATGCCGCTGTGCGTGGCCCAGAGCAGCAGATTGTTAATCTGTGAGTATTCCCAGCGGATACGGGGTTCCGCGGGATAGAAGTCGATGCCGGTCATTGTCTCTTTCCCTTTTTCTTTTGCGCGACAGGTGCAACCGTGAACGCGGAAGGTGCGGTGATCCGGTATACCTTTTGGCCGATATTCAGTTTGTTGCCTTGGGTGCGCGTCCCCATATCGGCGGAAGCCGTATGGACGCGGCTCAAAAGGTGTTGCGCAGTCAGCAGATGGTAGAGCAGGACGCCACGATAGGTTCGCGCCATGCGGGCGACGTTATCGGCATAAAGTTGATCTGCTTCGGCGAGTCCTTGTGTCCAGGCTTCGCGTACCGCAGCCCGCCAGATGGCACGTTCTTCCGTATTTTTTGGCAGAACGGCGGGGTTGGGTTGTTCTGGAGCGGGGAAGTCATCGGCCATAAGAAATTCCCGCCAGTTTGGCACAACTGCGATGTACCGCGCGGGTTCCAGCAGCTCATAGGTGGTTTTGGCGCTTGTGGCCGTTGCCCCATCCTCGATACGCATGGACGCGCCCGCCCGCGCAATCTGCGGCGGCAGAATCATGGCTTCGCCCTGGGTGAGCAGGAGCGGCCCGAAGTTGAAGGCCGTATCCATGATGGCGCTGTAGCGTTTGGTTTCCGCCACAAGCTGACCATAGCGCCAGGACATGGCCGTTTGGAACGTGATCAGTCGCGCCGCTTCCCGGATGGCTTTGGGCCGCATGAGCTGAACGGCGCTTGGTTCCTTGCCGCCGCTTCCCTTCATTTCCAGCAGTTCCGCCAGTTCGGCGGGGTCATTATGACGCGGCCCGGAGACGGGATCGGCGGGAACATGCACGACAAGGGATTGCCCGGAGGCATCTTCCTGATAGGAGGCGTCATGGGGAGTGAAGGCCCCCTCTTTGGTTGTGCCGTCGGCAGACTTCGGCGCATTGACCACTTCCGGCGACACCGGCGCGGGATTGACGACTTCACCCTGTTTTCCGGCGCAGCCAGACATGACGACGCAGGAGAAAAGCAGCAGGAAACCCGCAAGACGTTTCATGACCGTCCCTCCAGCCCGGAAGTTTTTGCCAGCGTCAGTACTCGATTGACAGGATCGACACGCACCACGGCTTGCGGCTGAATCTGCCAGGCGATGTCTTCCAGCAGTTCATGCGCGGGACGATTCAGGCCATGCACCACAATGGGCATTGCCTGCGCCGAGGGAGCGCCAGTTTCCCGATAGCGATAGCCGGCTTGCAGGCAGATTTCCTTGAGTGCGCCGGAGGCTTCGCCTGTCCAGTCGATGGAAATGGGTTGGGCCAGAGAAGGATCGGCGGGCGGCAGCAGGGGCTGCATTCCCTGCCCGCGCAGTCTGGCAAGCATGGCGAGTTCGCCGTGGGCCTGTTCCGCAGCCTGCCCAAGCGTGGCCGAGACAAAATCGACTGTGGGAGGAACCGGAGGCGCGGCTTTTTGCGCACAGGCGGCAAGAGCCAGACAGGATAGCATCAGCAGAGTTTTTGGTAGCACGATGATTGCTCCTTTTATAAGGTGAAAACAGACACACCCCGCCCGCTCACCGGTGTTTGCGCAAGCGCGGCAGCCAGCGGCACAGCGGGGTAAAACGGCGGTTTCGCAAAATGGAAATGCGCCAGAGCGTTGTGACCATGCCAAGCAGACAGGGCGGCGCAATGCAGGCCAATGACAGGAAAGAAAGCGGACGACTTTCCGACCAGGCCGCCGTAATGAGGCAGGCCAGTATCGGAACAGCGAACACCAGCAGACGCAGGCGCAAGGCCGAGATGACGCCGGGAATGTCGGCTTCAGTCATGCCCCAGGCCGCAAGCACGAGCTTGAAATCTTCTTCCAGTGCGGTCTGTTCCGAGGCCCCGCGGTGCTGCTGGAAAGCGGCCAGCAGGGAGCGGAAACCGGCACGGAGTTCCGTCAGATGCTGACGGGATTCACCGGCGACAGCCAGAATATTTGAGAGAGAAGCGGGAGTTTTCATGTCAGCTCCTGAAATGCTTTTCCGTCAGCCCTGAACCGGGCCTGCCCCATTGCCGCGAAATGTCGCCACGCAGTTCCCTTGCGCCGTGCGCCCCGGAACTGACGGCATTGGTGGAGCCGACAAAGACATTTTTGACGCCTGCCTGATCTTCCTTTTCACCGAGGGCATGGAACTGCTGGCCTATCCAGTTGGTGACGTGTTCGGGCAGATAGTGAATAAGGCTGAAAAACTTGTTGGCCGTCATAATGACCACGATGCCCAGGATGACGAGCATGGAGAACGTGCCGGTGATGCCGATGATTTTGGTCTGCATGGTCCCGCCGACAAACAGCTCGAAGCCCGCGCCGAGCATCCGGCCCACCACATTCATGAGAATGACGGCGGCGAAGAATCCCGCCACCATGAGCGGCGGACGAACAAGGATGCCGAGCAGGAGGAAATAGCCCCGTTTGCCGTGCTGTCCCGCCGCTCCCTCGCCGTCGGGTAGCGCATGGGCGCAGAGCCAGAGCGGCGCGGCCACAAGCGCTTCCACGACCAGAATGATCCAGCCGACCAGAGCGGAGATCCAGCGGATGAACGGAATGGCTGGTAAATAATATGCCAGCGCCAGCCCATAGAGCAGAAGCGGCAGAAAGACCGTGAACAGAACAAACGAAATGTACTTGTCCAGATTGGGAACGGCCTTGCCCACAAAGGGCAGGGCTTTACCCATCGCGTGCGTCACATCTACAACGCCGAGTGCCGAAGCCAGCCCCCAGGCTGATCCGATAAGGTAATCTCCTACATTGGACACGGCCATGACAGGATCACTGGAGGACAGTTTTTCGATGGTGATGGGCAGAATGTTCCCTGCTACAAGCTGATTCAGCGTCGCCCGCAGCCAGTTGCAGATTTCGTCAAAGGCCCGGCCTTCGTCCGTGACGGACGGCGTGGCCGTAGTGTCGGAAATGCC
>NZ_CANRLT010000138.1 GCF_947631555.1 uncultured Mailhella sp.
AAATATCTCCAGGACGACATGTCCGGGCAAAATTTTCATCAACCGGCTTCATGGCATAGTTTTTGGCCTGCTCTATAGGAAGTTCCATATAGGCGGGTGGAGAAATGATATCCGTATTTATATTGTCGCCGTAGGTAAGGGCTCGGCCTATAATCAGTGAAGACATGCTACCTCCTACAAAAATTCACGGGGATCGGTCAGACGACCGGTAATGGCAGATGCCGCCACCGAAAGCGGTGAAGCCAGATACACCTGGCTGTCCTTGCTTCCCATCCGTCCCAGGAAGTTGCGATTCGTTGAGGAGACGCAAACTTCACCGGCGCTGATGGCCCCGGAATGAAGCCCCAGACAGGCTCCACAACTAGACGCTAAAATAGTGGCCCCAGCTTCCGAAAGGCTGGTGAGAATACCGTCGCGGGCACAGCGTTCCCAGATTTCGCGGGAGGCCGGAGAAATCAGCAGGCGAACCCCCTGGGCAATATGATGCCCGCGAAGAAGATCTGCCGCCTTTTTGAGGTCGTTGTAGCGGCCGCCAGTGCACGATCCTATGTAGGCCTGATTGATGCGGACTGAAGAAACATCGTCCATGCGAGCCGTATTATCCACTTCGTGTGGACAGGCGCAAAGCGGTTCCATAGCCGTCAGATCAACATTGATTCCCCGACAGAATGAAGCATCGTCATCACTGCGGAAATACATGCCTTCATGAATCCCCAGAGATTCCATATAGCTTCTGGTAATATCATCGGGAGCAAAGATACCGTTTTTGGCACCGCTTTCCACGGCCATATTGGCAATACAGAGACGTTCATCCATGCCCATGTCGCTCACCCCGTCCCCGGAGAACTCCATGGCTTTATAGGTGGCGCCATTATGACCAATCGTACCGATACAATGCAGAGCAACATCCTTGGCCATGACACCGTTCTGCAGTTTGCCGTTCAAACGAAAATGCATGGTTTCAGGAACCTTCAGCCATATCTCGCCGGTGCAGAGTACTCCCAGCATTTCCGTAGAGCCTATGCCCGTGGAAAAGACACCCAGAGCTCCATAAGTACAGGTATGTGAGTCCGTTCCCAAAACGACTTCTCCAGGGAGAACTCGCCCTTTTTCCACCATAACCTGATGGCATGGGCCGGCGAATTCGTAGTAGCGTATATTGTGTCGGGCTGCCCATTCTCTGGTAAACTTCACAATCTCCGCCTGACGGGCATTGGCCGGCGGCGTGTAGTGATCGGATATGACAGTGACTCGCTCCGAATTCCAAATAGGGGCATTCAGGCGCTCCAGATGTTCGGCGATCTGCACTCTCGGTCCGAGAATGTCATCCATCATGACCTTATCAACCCTGGCCTGAACAATCTCTCCCGCATGAACCTGTTCATGTCCGGATGCTCTGGCCAAAATCTTCTCAGTAATAGTCATTCCCATAGGCTTTTCTCTAAAAATCGATATCTATCAGAATGTTATAGCGATAAAGCTTTTAAAGAACTTTCTCTTCCGCCAGAGCGCACACTTCCTCATGGCTCAGGCCGAGCATCTCGCCGAGAATTTCCTCATTATGCTGGCCAAGAAGGGGCGCTGGCGTAAAATGCTCGATGGCATGATTGGTAAGCTTGATCTGATTGCCCGTAATCTTGAATTTGCCAGCTTTGGGATGCTCGATTTCTATAAACATCTTTCTAGCACCCGCAATATGAGGATCGCGTGCCACTCTGTCGATGGTATTGATGGGAGCAGCGGGCACTCCGGCCTTAAGCAGAATATCCACGGCTTCATCAATAGTCTTATCCGTCAGCCATGCTTCGATATGGGGCTTGAGCTTCGCATAATTGATAACACGCAGATTATTGTCCGCAAACTGGGGGTCCGTCAGCAGATCTTCACGCTTCATGATACTGCAGAGAATGGTAAACAGCTTTTGATTGCCGGCACCAATAACGAGCATTCCGTCCTTTGCCTGGAAAGAGTCGTAAGGATATATGGCTTCGTAACGGTTGCCTATGCGTTGAGGCGTCTTTCCGGTGCAAAGATAGATAGTATTGATGATTTCCAGAGAAGATACCATGCTGTCGACGAGAGAAACGTCGATCTTTTCACCTTCTCCGGTTCTCAGCTTGTTGGCATAGGCGGCGAGAATGCCCACGCAGCAGCTGATGCCGCCCATGACATCCGAAATGGCCGTACCGGTTCTGGTGGGCTGACCTCCGGGCCAACCGGTTGTACTCATGAGGCCGCTCATGGCCTGACCTATAATATCGTAACCGGGGCGCTGGCTGTAGGGACCATAGTGCCCGAAGCCGGACACCGCTCCATAGATGATACCGGGATTAATCTTGCGTAGCTCTTCATAGCCGAGGCCCAGCTTTTCCATTACGCCGGGACGGTAGTTTTCCAAAACCACATCGCTCTTAGCCACAAGCTTACGGAAGATATCCTTCCCTTTTTCAGTCTTGAGATTCAGGGTGATTCCACGCTTATTCCGGTTGAGATTCATGAAATAGGCGCTCTCTCCGTTAATGATCGGGAAGTTGATACGAGCATCATCCCCGCGACCGGGGACTTCTATTTTAATGACGTCAGCCCCCAAATCCGCCAAAAGCATACCGCAGTAGGGACCAGCCAGAACCCGAGTCATGTCCAAAACCTTCAAACCGTCCAGAAGACCTTTGCTCATATGAACTCCTTGCTGAAATTTTACTTTGAAAGTATGCAAGAAGCATGCCAAAGGTTCAGGGAGGTCGTCTTACCGTAAAAAAGCATACATTATACTGAAATATATTATATTTTTTAAATACAAAAATTATGAAAAAGTTCAGATGAAGCTGTCGCTGACAGCCATATGTTTCATTTGATCCATTTTGCCTAAAAATGAAACATCGGCGCGACAATGGAAGAAAAGGCAGAATCTCAAAGCTATTCCAAGCGAGTGCCGCAGCATTACCGGCACTATTTTAAAGCATGAAGCTAGCTATAAATTAGATGTAATCATTCTTCCACTGTGCGGCTCATTCTTCCAACATGGCGTCCACCTCCCGCAAATCTTGAAATTCAGGAACCTCTTCCGTTATTCCTGAGCGTTTCAGGACGCTCCGTCCCACCCACACCGAAAATATCCGGCGCAGATCCTGAAATTCTTGAGGCCTGCTTTTCAGGCTTCAGCAAGGCGTTCTGCCGCCCACTGGTTGAGTGACATTCCGTGGAGCTTCGCCTGCATGGCAGCATGAGCGTGTAATTCTGGGGAAACCCGCAAAAGAATTTTGCCGGAATACGGTTTGTCAGGCTTCCTGCCAGTTTCCGCACACAGGTTCAGGTAGTCGTCCACAGCATCCTCGAAGGCAGTACGCAACTCGGCCACGCTTTCACCTTCATAGCTGATCACGTCCGAAATACCAAGAAACCAGAGGATATCATCTTAATAATGATAAAAGTTCTTCGATCTTGCCATTAACGCGAAATCGCTGAAACAACGCCAGAGAGTTATTCAACATATCCAGGGAACGCGTGACGATTTGGGTTCTACGTCTGAATCGCCCAAGCCAGTGACGTTGCAAGGCGTTGTTTTGTTCTCTTTTGAAGGTATGTTGTTTTCCTTGCCGTAAGCGTTGACTTCCCACCACGTCGGCATAGCACGCATAAAAATCGGAA
>NZ_CANRLT010000139.1 GCF_947631555.1 uncultured Mailhella sp.
CCGTGCTCGAGACGGAGGGTCTTCGTCCTTCCCGCTTGGCGGAAGCCGTCTCCGCCGCCCGTCCAAGGGTCTCTTCCCCGCGGGAAGACCCCCTCGACGGCATCTACACCCCGCAGCGGGAGGGGCTCTCGCGGGCGGATAGGCTGCTCACGAACGGCTGGATCTCCGTGCCGTTTTTTCTCTGCTTTCTCCCGGAGGCGGCCGGTACGGAAGTCGTATAGATCCTGCTCCGTGGGGGGCTTTACCCCCGTTGGCATCGGCAGGCCCGCAAGAGCCAGCGCCACATTCCAGTAGACGAACCGGTCCTTGATGTATGTACCTCCGGGGACCTCCGCCTTCGTCGGAGAATGCCCCAGGTCCCCGGCACACCCGCGCAGGTAGGCCAGGAGCTCCTCGTCGGTGTCTTCCCTGTGTTCGGCGGCAAAGGCCTGATCCCGTGCGATCCGGCGGAGCTTTTCCTCGTCCGGCGCCGTGCGAGGCACGGGCGGTTCCTGTCCGGCGGGCCCGTCCGATTCCCGGCGAGGCGGTCCCTCCAAGGGCCGGTCCGGCCGGCGCTCCTGCGGGGAACTCACCGCTGCGCCGGCGTTCGCCAGCTTCCAGGCCCGGTCCGCCAACACGCCCCAGGGGAGGCGCAGCCGCTCCAGCAGATATTTGTATCCGATCACATCCTGGATGTTCGGCCTACGGCCCACCCGCGCGCACTCATTGGCAAGATAGGCCATGAGCTGCTCATCCGTCCATTTGCTATGTGACTTCCGGAACTCCCGCTCCAGCTTTTTTCGATGCTCCGCCGATGACTTTTGTATCCATTGCAGGTGTTTCTGATATCCTGTCGCCATGCTGGTCCTCCACAATTCCTGATTTGGGCGCAAAAAGGCCGCGTTGATAGGTTTCTATCAATGCGGCCCCTTCTGACAAAAAAGGCCACAGGGGGCAAAAATCCCGCTGCGGTCGAATTTTGTGTTTACACCCAACACGTCATTATTCGGACGCACCAACATGGTTGCTCTGCATCGGTCTCCTGGCTCGCGTATATGGGCCCATATGACCCGTGCCAGATATCCTGCCTTCTCAGTTTCCCAATGACCGGCTTTCGCCGACGGATATCTGTCTCAACGCACACAGTCGCGGTACGGCTGGGGACTCTCACCCCATTCCTCTAATCACCCCGGCCGATCCCTCGGTCCGGTTCAATGCGCATGGGCCATCAGCCTTTAGCGCAGAGGACATATCAGAACAAATCTATTCTGTTTTTTCGATGCTGCCGCTTTCTGGGGAAGCGGCGACGATCCTCCGATTCGTATCCAGCATATCACATCCGCGCCGGTTATTCAACCCCCAAAACAAGAATATTTTTCTTGCGCAGGTAGGCCATTCCCAAGCCATCCATTTACTCAGACCACATCCCGTTCCCATCACCGGTTGCCGTTCAAATCTGTAATAAGAAAGAAATAAATGTTATAGTAAAGCGAAGTCCTTTGTCTCCGGGAGGCCCGCCTGCCAACCGGGCTTGAAGTCCAATCGGAGCAGGCCGTCGCGGAAAGCCAAGTCAACGGCTCTCCACATCCTTTGATTCTTGCCCAAGTCCCGCTGATACTTCTCCCACGAGTAATTCCGACGTCTGCCGCGCAGTTGATAATAGTAGTCGATCTCCGCCTGGAGGAAGAACGCATTGACGATGGCCCGGCGCTGTGTATCATCAAACAAGCGGGCCGAACGCAGCATACCGTCCCCACTGTCAAAAGTCAAATCAGCGGGCAGTCGAATCCGTTTGACATGGAAATTGAAGAAGCGCCCGGTTGACTTCTGCGCAAGAGTGTACTTTAAAACCGCGTTGGATGCAGTGACCCACCCTGGGAAGTGCTGCATTAAACCCAGAAATGACTCCCAAGTAACGGGGTCACCCGTCTTTTTACGGAGTATCTCATAGTAATCCCGCTGGACACGAAAAGACAGGAGTTCACCGTAAACGACAACGGCCTCGCTGTCGAGACCGCTGAATTGATTCTCACGAACAAGCTGTCGCAGAAACTCCTGGCTGGACTCCCTTGCAATCTGCGGCTCTTTTCTACTGAACAACATATGCAGGACCTCGTTTTCTCAGTGTATCGGCCCCCACCAATCCCGCTGATTGTTTGTATTTTACCGCACGTTCAAAACACAGTCAATATACGATTCCGCTTAAAAAGAATTGCCGCTTTTGGTAAAAATGATAAATATAACGCATTTTCTCTTGCATTTTTTTGCCATTCCCCATATTGATAGTGTACCCATTAGAAGTATACTCCTTTTCAAGCAATTCTGTATGAATTGCCCCGTCTGACGGGCTCAAAAATCACACCGTGGAGAGCGACACCACGAAAAGCTCTTTGCTCAGCGTCAGGATGTCTCCATCCCGGATAGGTGCCGGGACAACGGGGACCAGACTGTTCCCATTCAGGGATGTGCCGTTCCTGGAGCCCTGGTCCACCACGCAGACTCTGGCATTCTCCCATACGAACTTCAGATGATGCCGGCTGATGGTGGGGCACCCCTCCAGGCCGTGCCCTCCATGGACTTCTCATCTACCTTCCTGCCAAGCAGGAACGGGAACCCAGGCACTTGGATGATCTCACCGGTCTTCAGCCTCTCCAGAGAGAGGGAGATATTCTCTGCTTCGTCTTTCTTCATGCTGCTCATTTTTCCTCCATCCGTCATCATATCTCAAATTCTGACTAACCGCCGAGCAAGCTGCGGCGGGTTCTTTCGAGCTACTGGACCTGCATTTAACATGATATTGGCGGCCAGTTAGCTCTCAAACTTTTAGTTTCCTGCACTCTAATGAGCACATGACGAAACCTTCGTCGAGTTGGCTTCCCCGGATAGGGAAACGTCCCTCGGCAGGACGATAGTCAATCTGCCCTTTGTGCATGACAAGTCATGCGACACGGATGCCGGAATTACAGACCTTCCGGCGGTCATTGATCATACGCTCTATTTCTTCCTTGTAAAGAGCGTAGAATTTTTCAAACAATTTATCGCATAGTTTTTTATCCGGCGTTTTGAAATCTTCAGATGAGCAGAATTCCAAAAACGCACTGTAGACATCGCGCTGTACTTTTATCTTGGATTTCCCTAAGATATGTATCCTTTGGGAAAGTTCTTTCTTGATATATTCGTCCAGTTCATGGTCATACTGACTGGCACGGAAGTTTTTGTCGACCGTGTGATATTCACCACGGGTGCTCTCGAATACCTGCTTGATCTTCTGTTGCTGCTTTCCGGGACAACGATTCTTAATGGAATGGCCGAATCCTGTTTTTCTCTTTTTCCTTTTGACCTTCTTCTTGCCATTGTCACCCGGCTTGGCGTCAGCAGGAGGAGAGACAGTGTTTTCTGTTTGCTGCGTATCCTGAGGTTTAGTAGATTTTTTCTCTTCTTTTTTCTCTTTGAGGTCCTTCTGGCCGGCGTTATCGGGTTGGTTGTTGGCAGTGGAAGAAGTGGTACCGTCTGTCTGCTGGGTATTTTGTAGTTTCGCGGCCTCTTCCGCTTTCTTTTTCTCTCTTCTTCGTTTTGCTTTGCCGCTGGCTTGCCACACCTTGGCGTTCGATGGTTCTATAATGACAACAGAGGCTTC
>NZ_CANRLT010000140.1 GCF_947631555.1 uncultured Mailhella sp.
GTTCAAGGGCATCGGCACACCCGTCAAACATCCCGAACGGGTGAACATGGTCATCTTCCGCGAGAATACCGAAGACGTCTATGCGGGCATAGAATACTCCGCCGGCAGCCCGGAAGCCGCGAAACTGGCCGGCTTCCTGCGTACGGAATTCGGAGCCGGCATCCGGGAAGGCTCCGCCATCGGCATCAAGCCCATGTCCGAATTCGGCAGCAAACGTCTTGTGCGCCGCGCCATCCAATACGCCCTTGAGCATTGCCTGCCCAGCGTTACCCTCGTCCACAAGGGCAACATCATGAAGTTCACGGAAGGCGGCTTCCGCGCCTGGGGCTACGAGGTGGCCCGTGAGGAATTCAGCGATGTCACCATTCCGGAAAAAGAAGCCACGCCGGAAAACAGCAAGGGCAAAGTCGTCATCAAGGATCGCATCGCGGACGCCATGTTTCAGGAGGCGCTGCTGCATCCCGAAGCCTACAGCGTGCTTGCCCTGCCGAACCTGAACGGAGACTATATCTCCGACGCGCTTGCGGCTCAGGTCGGCGGACTGGGCATGGCGCCCGGGGTAAACATGTCCGACAAGCTGGCCATTTTCGAAGCCACGCACGGCACGGCTCCAACGGCTGCGGGCAAAGACATTGCCAACCCGGGCAGTCTCCTTCTTTCAGGTGCGCTCATGCTCGAATACATGGGCTTTGCGGCCGCGGCGGAAAAAATCCGCAAGGCCATACTCCTGGCCATCGAAGCGAAAACCGTCACCCCGGATCTCGCCGCAGAAATGACCGGAGCGCACACGGTTTCCTGCTCACAGTTCGGACAGATCCTCCTTGCCAACATCAGGGAAGGTGCCGAGACAAGATAAGCCCACTCCCGGCACTGAGGCGTGAGGCAGGAAGCGGACGGTGCACCGCCGGCTCTCGCGAACGGGAAAACGCCGTCTGCCCAAAAAGGCGTATTTTTCGCTTGACGTACCAGACCTTCTATACTAAAAACTCACCTGTCGCGGAGAGGTTTCCGAGCCCGGCTTAAGGAGCACGATTGGAAATCGTGTGTACCCGAAAGGTACCAAGAGTTCAAATCTCTTCCTCTCCGCCACAAGAAAAATTTTTTGAGTCCTTTTGAGTGTGTAATCGCTTGAAAGGACTTATTTTTTTGACAAAACGTTGTTCTTTGTCGTGTGTAATTGTGTACCTTGATGGGTACCCATCCCACGGAAAGTGTGTTAAAAAGTGTGTACCTTTTGGGCAGGGATTTTTGTTTAAAGGTACACACTTTCGTGGTAAACATTCGGAGTACACGCATGGCTTGGGTCGAAAACTTGCTCACAGCGAAACAGATTGAGGTCGCTCTCCGTAAGGGTATTCCCACTCAACTTAATGATGGAGGAGGCCTCTTTTTTAATGTTAAGGAAAAAAACAAGGGAACATGGTTCATGCGCGGCCGCCTTAACGGGGTGGCCAAGCGCCGTGTGCTCGGCAACGAAAAAATGTCTCTTGCTGAAGCCCGTGCTTTGCGAAACAAAGAAAAACAAGCTTTGAAAGGGGGCATCGACTCCGTAGCCGAGCGCAAGACCAGGATGAAACGCATTGAAGAAGAACAACGCACGTTTGGTATGGTCAGCGATGAATGGATGACGTTCTGGAAAAACGATAAGGACGAAAAAACGGTTCAATCGACAATCGGACGGGTGAACAAGCATATTTTGCCCGCTTTAGGCAAAAGAGGATACGCAAGACTCACGTTTGCCGACCTCAAAGCCGTCTGTTCTCCTATTGCCGAAAGCGGCCGTCGGGAAATGGCTAGCCGTGTAGCCACCATAATTTCACAAATATGTCGATTTGCGAAAATGAACGGCTACCATAAGTACAACATTGCCGAAGACCTGACGACACTCTTTCCTAAACCGAAAAGGGATGTTAATTTTGAAGGCTTTCCCGCCATCACGGATAAGGAAGGTGTGGCAGACATGTTGCGTAAACTTGAAAAATATATTCAAGCTGGGCGTTGCTCCCCGTACATGTCCGCAGCCTTAAGGCTGTTTCCTCTCCTCCCCTTGCGAGCCACATCAATGCTCACCGCTCGCTGGGACGATGTAAATCTTGATGATGGGATATGGCGTATTCCCGCTGAAAGCATGAAGGGTAACATAGGCCAGAGAAAAGATTTCCTTATTCCTCTATCAGCGCAAGCCAGTATCATATTAAAGGAACTCTGTGACTTCCGAGTAAACAGTTGGCTTTTTCCATCAGGTGGAAAAACTGGGCATCTTGGCGTTGAAGGAGTTAACTGCTCTCTCCATCGTGCCGGGATACCCAAAGGAAAAATGTGCGTCCACGGCTGGAGAAAAGTATGGGGGTCACTGGCTCGTGAGTATGGACTACCAGATAAAATCGTAGAAAGGGGGTTGGCCCACTCCTCTGGTTCCGCAGTCGAGCAGGCGTATAATCGTGCCCAGTATCGGGAGGTAATGCACTATGCTTTTCAGTGGTGGGCAGATGTGCTAGACTCCTTAAGGGATGGCAAAGAGATTCCTCGTTTGTCTTTAGCCTCTGATATGTTGTTTTCATGATTTACAGCTTGGGGGGGACAGAATGGAAAAATTTTGGTTTAGAGGATACGAAGTTTTAGATCTTCTAAAGTGGAACGCCAAAGAGCTTAAAGAAGCGTGGGAATTTGGGCTTCTTGGATATGAAAATCAAAACGAACCAGTATATCCCGATGTGAACTTTCTTTATTAAGATTATTAATGTATGAACATGAAGATGAATTTTATTATAAAATAGAATTATCAAAAAAAGATAAAATAAAAAAGGCAGGTGGACTAATTGGAGGAGATTAAGTAAAAATAGGACAGCATCAAAAGAGCCTGAGCAAAAACTGCTCAGGCTCTTTTGGTATTATTCCTAAAAAGTGCTTTGATGTATACTTTTTTACCGTTACATCAGCAACTTTCCACCGTCAATTCCGAGCTGGCTCATGAAAGCATTCAGCGATTCTGCTCTGGCCGCGTCCCGCATGAGTTGACGCAGCGTGTCCACATCGGACGAGTTTTTAATATAATCAAGTACAGGCGAAGGTAGGCTGCCAAAGCGCGTCTCAAGTAAATCACGCAGGGCTATCCCTAAACCGCGACTTTCACCCCGTGCTTCACCAATGGAGATACCTTCAGCTTTACCAATGGAGATACCTTCAGCTTTACCAATGGAGATACCCCGTGCTTCGCCAATGGAGATACCTTCGGCCTTACCGAGGAGAACCCCTCTCTGGATGTATTCATTCTTCCACTGTGCGGCGCGTTCTTCCAACATGGCGGCCATCTCCTGCAAATCTTGAAATTCGGGAATTTTTCCCGTTACTCCTGCGCGTTTCAGGA
>NZ_CANRLT010000141.1 GCF_947631555.1 uncultured Mailhella sp.
TTGCTGTTTTTGCTTTCCCTCGCCCGTCTTCCAATGATTCCCCTTTTCTGGCTTTACTAACCCAAGAGCGAAGAGTCTTGGCATCCTTTATGCCGAGTTCTTCCGTAACCTGGCGATACGATTTGCCATCCTGCAAGTACTGCCGTACTGCATCCTCTTTGAATTCTTGAGAATAGGTTGTGAATTTCCGTTCTGACATACAAATCCCCATCAGCTTACAAAGTTCAGCCTAGCGGGGCTTTCTTACTTTGTCCACCTGATGGGGAGCATATCAGCGGGCACGGGGGAAAGAAGCCTGGGTGCGCACCGGCACACGTTTTATTTGGTGAGAGCGTCCACCATGGTGTCGCGGTTAATCTGGCTGCGGCGTTCGCTGGCTTTGCGAAGCTGCCCTCCGAGTCGGTCGCTGCACAGGTCGATGGCGGCGTACATGTCATCATTCTTCTCGCTGGCCGCCATGTTCAGGTCTGGGCCGGACAGCAGGACGTCCGCACGGGGCCTGCCGCTTTCCAGAGAGAGGGTGACGAGGGCCTTGTTCTCCCCTTCTTCGCCGACCATGCGGGCCAGCTTCTGAAAACGCTTGAGGGCATAGCTTTTGAGAGGTTCGGAAGGCGTGAGATTGCGGAAGACAATTTCTATCTGCATAAGCGATCCTTCCCCGGGGCGCCGGGACGGGACGAAGTCCCGCGTAAGAGACGAACGAGCAGGGCGCAGAGGCTGGCTGCTCCTGTAAGAAAGGATAGCACAGCGCCGTCTGTCCGTCCAGTGCCGGAACACTGCGCGGCTTATTTTCCCGATGCGAGGAACTTGCTCTCTTCACCGCGGAGGAGACGGCCGATGTTTGCCCTGTGCGCCCAGAGGATCATGACCCAGAGTATGACGGCGAGGGGCAGCAGGTCATAGCGTCCAGCCACAGCGTAAGCCACGATGAGCGCCGTGGCCATGACCATGGAACCAAGGGAGACATACCGTGTGACGGCGATGACGGCAACGCAGCAGAGCACGGCGCAGAGCAGCGGCACAAAGGCCAGAGGGATGAGCGCACCGATGGTGGTGGCCACGCCCTTGCCCCCCTTGAAGCCCAGGAACGGTGTCTTGACGTGTCCGATAACGGCGGCAAGGGCCGTCATACTCTGCAGGAAGGGCGAATCCAGAAGGCAGGTGGCGAGGAGCACGGGGAGCAGTCCCTTCATGATGTCGCAGAACAGGGTGAGCAGGCCCCAGGGCAGGCCGCAGAGGCGGGCCACGTTCGTGGAGCCGATGTTGCCGCTTCCTGCCTTGCGCGGGTCTATCCCTTTAAAAGTACGGGCGATGACCAGACCGAAGGGAATGGAGCCGAGCAGGAAGGCGAAGGCGAGACAGAGGATAGGGAGAAACGCTGCCATGAGGGGCCTTTTGCTGAAAAGATCCTCTCCCCGGAGGCGGGGAGAGGGACGCATTGTTTATCAGAGGGAAAGAGCCGGCTGCTCGGAAGGTGCAGGTGCTTCGGGAGCTGACGGGTCAGCGGGTGCGGAATCAGTCTTGGCGGTGTCAGTGGGGGCTGCCGCGGGCTGCTCGGAAGGCTGGGCTTCGGACGCCGCAGGTGCGGCTTCTTCATCCGGCCGCGGCGCAGGAGGCGTGGCGTCCATCGCGGCGACCACATAGGGCTTGTCTACCATCCAGGTGCGCAGGAGCACCGAGGCCGTGGAAGGCTTGTCCGCCCACGCTTCCCATTCCTTTTCGGACATGGCAAGGACGGTCCTGGGATGTTGGGCGAGCCAGGCGCCGAGAGCGGCGGCGTCCTTCAGATCAGGCACAGTGAGAAGAGTGTCAGCGGTTCCGGAGAGCTGGTTCAGATGCCAGGCGTAGACCCCGGGGTACACCTTGAAGGCGGCGGGCGTGTAGCCGTCCTTCATCTTTTCCAGCATGACTTCGGCCTGCGCTCTGGGACTCAGGATTTCGCCGAGACCGGGGGCGACGGCCAGTTCGTAGGGGACGGCCATGGCGGTCATGCCGAGTGCCGTGATGAGCAGTGCGCCTCCGGGGTGATCCAGACAGACGACAGCGAGCAGAAGCACTGCCGTGAGTATCAGGATGCCGCCCATGATGGCGCTGCCGTGGAGGGCGTTCAGCCAGGCACCGGCCACGGGCGGAACGGGCGGAAGCCAGCCGTCAGGGATGTAGCCCTGGACGAAGGGGAAGGCGTCGGCGGCAGTGAGGACAAGCCCGGCGGCAAAGAGGATGAAGGCCACGAGCCGGAAGAACCAGCGGCTGCGGCCGGGGGTGAGCTTCAGCAGCGAGCGCGCCGTGAGCACGGCCAGAGGCGCGAGCAGGGGCAGGGCATAGACGGCGAGCTTTGACGGCACGGCAGAGAGCAGAGCTGCGCCGGAGACAAGCCAGATCCAGAGCCAGGAAGAGCCGCCATCGGTTTTGCGGGCTTTCCATGCGGCGGGGATACCGCGCACGGCGGCAAGCCAGTTCACAAAGAGCGCGATAAGTATCCAGGGCAGCCACATGAGCGGCAGGGCGGCCAGATAGTACCACCAGGGCAGGGCGTGGGGGGCGCCATCCGTCAGCCGGCCGAGGAGCTGAACGCCCAGCATTTCATAGAGGTAGTCCGTTTTGCCGCTGAAGGAAAGCGCTCCGATCCAAGTCAGGATGAGCACAAGCATCAGGACGAAGCCGGGCAGGCCGTCACGGCCGTTGAGCCGTCCGGGTGTTCCGCGCCAGACCAGAAAGAGGATGCTGACCACAACGGCGAAAGCGATGCCCAGAGGACCCTTCACCAGAGTGGACAGCCCGAGGAGCAGAAAGCCGGCACCCAGCCAGAAGGGGGCAGCGGGCCGGATCCAGCCGCGGTACAGACAGGTCATGGCGAGGATGATGAGGGCTGAGAACAAGAGATCCATGCGCGGATAGCAGGCCGCGCCGCTGACGTAGACACAGCACAGGGTCAGCAGTCCGGCAGCGAGGGCGGTGCACCTGTCGTGCCCTGTCCCGCGGGCCAGCACCCATACCGAGACGGTAAACAGGGCGTGGGACACGGCTGCCGCAAGAAACACGGCCATAGGCACGGAGATACCGGGTATCAGGGAGAGCGCCTGCATGGCCCAGAAGTACAGAGGCGGCTTGTCAGGATAGGGGACGCCGTTCAGAGTGAGCGTCAGCCAGTCGCCCTGATGCAGATGCAGGAACACATCGGCAAGGCGTACTTCGTCGGAGAACCAGAGATCGCGGATTTGGAGGACTTCGGCGCAGGTCATGAGTGCGCAGAGTACGAGCAGGACGAGCAGTCCCGCGTGGGAGAGCGCGTCAAAGATGCGTCCGAGAGGGCCTGCGGGACAGGCTGCGGCGGGAGCGGCGGAAAGTGCGTCCGCCTGTG
>NZ_CANRLT010000142.1 GCF_947631555.1 uncultured Mailhella sp.
GCAGCCGAACTTCCAGTTCGGCAAAGACACCCTTCGGCCACGTCTGACGGGATCGCGCCTCGTGCAGCGAGGCTGCCGACCACCCCGCTCGCTGGCCGCAAGGAGGCACAACGGGCGAAGCGTGAAAAAAGGCAAAAAGGCATCTTGCTTTTTCTGTCGAAAAAGCGCGAAAGGCAGCCGAACTTCCAGTTCGGCAAAGACACCCTTCGGCCACGTCTGACGGGATCGCGCCTCGTGCAGCGAGGCTGCCCTCGGCCGCGCTCCGCGTGTCCTTATGTCCGCTCCTCGCCCGCCTCCATGCCGGCTTTCCAGCCGGCGCGGGGTCGTCGCTCCAAACGCGCTACCGCGCGTGCCTCCGGCGGTATAAGGAAGTGGGAAGCAAACGCTTATCTGCCGGACGGCGTTCTTTTGTAAGTTTTCCCGCCCTGTGCACAGTTGACGCACCGCAGATATGTTCTATGTTAACCCGCGGTTTCCGAACGCCGAAAGTGCACGGCTCACCGCTGTTCACGAAAGGCTCTCCCTGACGGAACGGAGCTGAAAGGGCCTTGCCGGTCTGCCCGCCTGTCAGCAGATTTCCCCGCACGGGGGATTCAACCCATAAAGGAATGTTCCATGAAAAAACAGAAACGCAGCATCGTCCCCATCACGGTACTCTCCGGCTATCTGGGCGCGGGCAAGACCACCCTGCTCAACCATGTGCTCAGCAATCAGGAAGGATACAAGGTCGCCGTCATCGTCAACGACATCGGCGAGGTGAACATTGACGCCGATCTCATCGCCAGGGGCGGCAGCGTTGTTCAGGAAGACGAAAGCCTTGTCCCTCTTTCCAACGGCTGTATCTGCTGCACCCTGAAGACCGACCTGCTGAAGCAGATCCTGAACCTCATCGAGACCGGCCGCTTCGACTACATCCTCATCGAGGCCAGCGGTATCTGCGAGCCATTGCCCATCGCACAGACCATCACCCTGGGCGATGAGTCTCTGCCCAAAATCTGCCGTCTGGACGGCATCGTCACCATCGTGGACGCCCGCCGCATGGTGGATGAATTTCTGGGCGGAAAAAGGCTGGAGGAAGAGGACATCGACGAAGAAGACATCGCCAGCCTCGTGATCCAGCAGATCGAATTCTGCACCACCATCGTGCTGAACAAGGCCAGCGACGTGACGCCCGAACAGCTCAGCGTGCTCAAGGCCGTGATCCGCAAGCTCCAGCCCGAAGCCAACATCATCGAGACGGACTACGGCAGAGTGGATGTCAGGGATATCCTCGACACCCGCCGCTTCGACTTCGACCGCGCCTGCGCCTCCATCGGCTGGGTCCAGGCCCTGGAAGCCGAGACCAATGAGGACGATGAGGCTGAAGATCACGACTCCGGCGAACACCACCACGGCGAAGCGCATGAACATCATCATGACGAAGAACACGAGCACCATCACGGGCATCACCATCACCACGGCGAGGGGGAAGCGCTGGAATACGGCATCTCCACCTTTGTGTATTTCCGCCGCCCGCCCCTGGATCAGAAAAAGTTCGAGGACTTCGTGAACGATGCCTGGCCGTCCAGCGTCATCCGCTGCAAGGGGCTTGTCTGGTTCCGGGACGAGCCGGAAACCGCCTATCTCTATGAACAGGCCGGGCGTCAGATGACCGCCTCCCCCTACGGGGAATGGGTGGCCGCCGCGCCGCCGAAGCGCCAGGCCGCAGAACGCCGCGTGGACGAACAGCTTGACAGGGAATGGGACGAAACCTACGGAGACCGTATGCAGAAGCTGGTGTTCATCGGCCGGAACATGGATGAAAAAGCCATCTGCGCCGCCCTGGACGCCTGCCTGACGGCAAAGTAAGTCACGCACCTCCTTCAACACCATCAGCCGAGGCAGAGATGCGCAGAACCATCGTCCCCATCACGGTACTGACCGGCTATCTGGGCGCAGGCAAGACCACCCTGCTCAACCATGTGCTCAGCAATCAGGAAGGATACAAGGTCGCGGTCATCGTCAACGACCTCGGCGAGGTGAACATTGACGCCGGCCTCATCGCCAGGGGCGGCAGCGTGCGCATGGACGAGAGCCTCATCCCCCTGTCCAACGGCTGTATCTGCTGCACCCTCAAGGGCGACCTCGTCCAGCAGATTCTGAACCTCATCGCCGCCTGCCGCTTCGACTACATCCTCATCGAGGCCAGCGGCATCTGCGAGCCTCTGCCCATCGCCCAGGCCATCACGCTGGGCGATGAAGTCATGCCCACGGTCTGCCGTCTGGACGGCATCGTCACCGTGGTGGACGCCCGCCGCATGGTGGATGAATTTCTGAGCGGAGAGAAACTGCTGGCCGAAAGCGATGAAGACGATGTGGAAAGCCTGCTCATCCAGCAGCTTGAATTCTGCACCACCGTGGTCCTGAACAAGGCCAGCGATGTGACGCCCGAACAGCTCAGGACGCTCCGGGCCGTGATCCGCAAGCTCCAGCCCGAAGCCAGCATCATCGAGACGGACTACGGCAGGGTGAACGTGCGCGAGATTCTGGACACGCGCCTCTTCAACTTCGCCAGGGCGGGCAGGTCCGCAGGCTGGATACACGCGCTTCAGGAAAGCGGTGAACACGGCCACGATGAGGGCGAGGCCGAAGAATACGGCATCGGCTCCTTCGTCTACTTCCGGCGTCAGGGCTTCGACAGGGGAAAGTTTGAAACGCTGGTGGAAAGGGATTGGCCGCCTCAGGTCATCCGCTGCAAGGGCCTCCTCTGGTTCACGGAAAACAGAAGCATGTCCTTCCTGTTTGAACAGGCGGGGATGCAGACCGTGGCCACGCCCTTCGGCCGCTGGATGGCCTCGGCTCCCGCCTCTCAGCAGGCTGAAGCGCGGCGCCGCAACCCCGAACTCGATGAGAACTGGGACGCGGTTTACGGAGACCGCATGATCAAACTGGTGTTCATCGGGCGGCACATGGACAAAGAAGCCATCTGCTCCGCTCTGGACGCCTGCCTGGGCTGACGCGCCTTCCCCGCATTTCCCATGCACCTTCCCGCACCTTTAATGGGGGGGGGACGGCTTCCCTCCCCCCTTTTTCCGCATATGCTCTAAAAGCGCAGGTCGCGCTCCCCACGCTCCATGCGGGCGAGAAATTCTTCGGTCTTCTGCCGGACGCTGTCGCGGGGAATACGGCGCAGTTCTTCGGCGATCATGCCCTCGCCCGACTCGCTCTCCTGCTTTGCAGGATAATCCGCGATAACAAATTCGCTGCCGCCTTCTATCGCCTTGTCGCAGTAATTCGCGTCGCTCAGCCACG
>NZ_CANRLT010000143.1 GCF_947631555.1 uncultured Mailhella sp.
CAGGGCCGCCCCCATGCCCGCTCCGAACACCACGTTCATGAGACTGCCGGCAACGCTGTATTCCTGTTGAAGATTGTCCTTGCCGGCAATGATCATCGGCTCAACCAGTGCCGCGCCCGCTGCGCCTTCCACCGCTCCCACGCCGGCACGGACACCGGCCCTGCCCCAGGCACTGCCGGCCTTTCCCAGCAGGGACATGACACGCGCTTCCCCCACCACGGGCACAAAGGACGTGGCTAGGTTTATCGGGTCTGTCAGGGATTCCGTCAGCCCGGCGGCAAAGCCGAACGGAGCGGGGAAACAGAAAAGGAATCTTGCTTTTCCTGCCGGAAAAGCGCGAAGAGCGCCGAACTTCCAGTTCGGCAAAGGCACCCTCCGACCACGTCCCTAACCGCCGGAGGCGCGAGCGTTAGCGAGCTGATAGCGCAGGCGGCGTGTTTGTTCGGCTCTGCCGGCAAACATGGTCACGCCGCCGGAGCGGGGTAGTCGGGATCGCGCCTCGTGCAGCGAAGCTGCCCTCGGCCGCGCTCCGCGTGTCCTTATGTCCGCTCCTCGCCCGCCTCCATGCTGGCTTTCCAGCCAGCGCGGGGTCGTCGCTCCAAACGCGCTACCGCGCGTGCCTCCGCCGGTCTAAGGAAGAGAAAGGCAAAAAACACACTCCCTAGCTGCCGGACGGCGCGAGCGTGTGGCTATTCGTCCATCTCTTCCGCACTCTCCTGCTGCCTTTCCTGATACGGACTGTGGAAGAATTGCCTGCGGGCGAGGGTGTTCTGTTCCGGCGCGGCGGGAAGGCGCAGGGCCATGCGGCCCAGAGCGGCCCGAACGGCGCTTTCCGCCTCTTCCGCTGAGACGTTCAGCATCTTCCTGAAGGTGCGGCGCATCCCGTCGGAAATCTCCAGTCCGGCACTGTCCGCGCCGCCGTAGATCTCCAGGAACCACTGCCTGAACTTGCGGAACACGGCTTTCAGCTCCGGCACGGGCGCTTTGCCCTCCAGCAGGAAGCGCTCCCCGGCGCGGGCAAACGCTTCTTCCTGATCCGCGGTCAGCGGCTGGTCCGGCTTCGCGCCCACAAAATCCATCACCTCCTGCCAGAGTTTCCGGCTCCTTTCGCCGGCTCCTTCCCGCATGGCCGTTTCCTGAAGTTCGCGGCGGAAGATGTGGAAGAGTTCGTGCGGGGCACTGGTGACGTCCGCGGAGCGGAAGAACTCGATGAGCGCCCGCCCGTCTTCCCCCATGCCAAAGCTCACCCGGGCGCGGGGTTCGGCGGACAGCTTCCCTTTCGGCTGAAAAAAAATAGTTCCCGTTCCGTCATTGACACCCAGCGTATCCCGTAGTATGTTCATCACCAAGCCCCGATTGGTCCGGAGTTCTACAACATCTTGATGTTGTTTTCCCGGTGCGAGCCAATCGGGGTCTACTATTCTTGTCAGCTCATGGTCGTAAAAGCGCTTGCCGTTGCCGTCCTCCCGCAGAACAAATCCCACCACATACTCCTGCCCATCCAGTCTGAGTTTATTCGCAAAAAAATGCGACATAAGTCTGGGCTTCTTTTCCATTGAGCCAAGATATATGCCGTTTCTTATGATTTGCGGGATAAAAGGCACGGAACGGGCAAGAAGCGCATCAAAGCCATGAGACAGTGCGTCATCTATGCCCTTGGGCGTCACCAGAACACTCCAGTTCTTATCTTCATTGAGAACCTCCGAAGACGTGGAAAACAGCTTTCTGCTCCACTGTTTTACCGCATTGCGCAAGACTTTTCTGTATTCCTGGTGTCCGGCATCGACAGGAACGTCTATCCCCTTCCCAGGGCCGAACCACGCCGAGCTGTCCGCCTCGATCATGGGCATATCCGCAAAGCGTCGGGCAAGGGTGTTCGTCCCGAGTTCTCCGCTATAACTTCCGGCACCGGTCTCCGGCCCTTTCTCACGGGAAACGGACACGTCCTTTCCCGTACTCTTCCCGCTCTGCATGTCCGCCCCTGCGGAACGGTTGTTCACCGGCGGCTGAAAGAGCACGTTGTCCTCGATGCGGGAGGGCTTGACAGCACCGCGCAGAACACCTAGACTAATTCCTGAAATAGCGTCTGCTGGCTGCATGAGACCTCGTTTTTCGGGCATATCATGGTACAGGGCAGGCGCTATTTCTATTTCCGCAAGTTTGTGATCCTTGTAGCGAACATCCTCAGAAAATCCATTCTTTTTGTGTTCTAATTCTGCTTTCGTCCCTTCCGTCACCACATCCATTTTCAGCCTGACGGAATAGAGTTTGTCTCCCATGCGCAGCGCGGAATAATAGACATCCTGCCCGCCTCTGTCCGGGTGTCTGGCGTCCGGAGCTTCGTAGTGGTCATACTCGGCGTTTTTCACCATCTCGCGCAGCCCGGCATAGGCGTTTCGATGTTCGCGTGAACGGGAACGCTTGAGCGACGCTCCGATGTTGGTTTTCGTGAAGCGCATGGTCTGCCGTGTGGAATCTATGGTAATGTCGCCGCCCTCCGCCAGCAGAGCCTTGACCCAGAGGGCGAAGTCCTTCATGTTCGCAAACTCCGGCACGGCGTCTGCGGGGATGCTCACCACTCTGGCCGCGGCGCTGTCCGGCTTGCGGTGTATGCCCGCGCGGACAAGCGGTTCTCCGGCGGGCAGTCCCGGGTCTTCCCCCGTGTCCATCTTCCCTGCGGTCTTCCCGGCCTGCACGTCCGCCCCTGCGGAACGGTTGTTCACCGGCGGCTGAAAGAGCACGTTGTCCTCGATGCGAGAGGGCTTGACAGCACCGCGCAGAACACCTAGACTAATTCCTGAAATAGCGTCTGCTGGCTGCGTGGCCTTGCCGTTTTCGGTGACACCACGATACAGGGCAGGCGCTATTTCTATTTCCGCCAGCTTGTGATCCTTGTAACGGGCATCCTCAATTTTATTTCCCTTTCTTCCATATTCCGCCATTCTTTCTTCTTCCGTCGCCACATCCATTTTCAGCCTGACGGAATAGAGTTTGTCTCCCATGCGCAGCGCGGAATAATAGACATCCTGCCCGCCT
>NZ_CANRLT010000144.1 GCF_947631555.1 uncultured Mailhella sp.
GTGTACTTGACAGTGTAATCGTCCCGGAATGTAAACGTCACACCAGCGATGACGCGCTCCGTCACGTCGTTCCTGCGGATGACGAACGTGTTGCGCGGGTCCAGCGTGTAAATCTCAAACGGGGCCTCATCGTACAGCTCATCGGCCATGTACGCCTCCGCCTTGTCACGCAGGACCAGACGGTAGCCAACGCCGCATGTGAACATCCAGTAGGCAAGCCGCATATCCTTACTTGCCTTACTTTCGCTTATCATCATGGAGTTAAGCTTTTCTATTTTTTGCGGAACTGATTGATCTGCCCCACGGGAAACATACTGCAACGGCTCTCCGAGGAAGCTTGCGGTCTTAAAAACGACAATTTCATTTGCTCTGTTAATTACGATGCGGTTGCAAATTTCTGGCCGAACGTCCTTCACTCTTTCAAGGATCGGCTGGTTTCCTCGGACGTAATTATATAAAAATTCAATCTCCGCCCGGTTCCCCATGTGGACCATCAGCGCGTCATCCAACACCTGGACTACATTGCTGCGTGTAACGGCCTCTACATCGGAGTAAATAACTTGCCTGCCGTCCAACTGAGGCGTAGCCAGCGTAGCGTCCCGGCCATTGGCGTTTGAGTTCTTGATGCCTCTCGGCGTGACCGCCCGCTCCTCTTGTTCCATGTCCATATCATCGTCCACTGGCTCACCTCCCCGCTTCTTCGATTCTCTTTTTTGCTATCTCAAAATACGTCTCGTCAAGTTCAATTCCGATGAAATCCCGTCCAGTGTTGACACACGCAACACCTGTGGAACCCGAACCCATGCAGTTGTCCAACACTGTCTCTCCGGGATTGGTGTATGTCTTTATTAGATATTCGAGCAGAGAGATTGGCTTTTGTGTTGGGTGCCCTTCCTTAAAACGAGGCAAGGAAAATTCAAGCAGTGTCGTTGGGTAATAAGTATCTGAAATGTGCGGCCTATCCGTAAATTTTCCGTAATTGCTTGTTTTAAGACCGGTTGCTTTTTTCTTTGGTTTGCCTTTTCGCATCTGAGGATTATAAGTGCATTGTTTGGAATAAAAAACTGCAATATCTTCACAATTTCTTAGCGGTTGCTTTTTCGCGTTCAAAAAACCGGATACCTGGCCTTTCGCCCACGTCCACTTGTACTTGAAATCCTTCTTGTTGCTTACAATAAGTTCTGATGTGAAGGGTTCTTGACAGTTCAACACGATAGCTGCATTTGGCTTACATATCCTCTTGTATTGGTTCCACAAGTCGTTAAAAGGAATAGCAACATCCCAAGAATTTCTTGTAACACCAAAAGGAAGGTCGCACAGCACCATATCCACCGACCCGTCCGGAATGTTCTTCATCAGTTCCAGACAGTCTCCTTGCCACAGTTCCATGCGTACCTCTCTCACTTCATTGGATTTTCAATTTTCTTGCTTTTGAATACATATCAAGATTCTTTTCGTGCATACACCATGTTTTTGGTGGTGTTTCGACTTGAATATAATCTGTGTATTGATTCAGAAACATTTTTACTCTGCAATTCTTTTCTTCGTCGGAAAAAGGACACTCTTTGCATCTATGGAAATAATTTTTAGCATCATGGTCTACGCAATAGGCATGTCTGAACTGAACAAGGGCTTCGACAGAATAATCAATGTAGTCCTTCTTATAGTTCGATTCCATGCGTACCTCCAGACAAACAAAAAAGGGCCAGCTACCGAGTATTCCTCGACAACTGACCCTGTGGTCCTCTCTTCCCGTGCCCCTGCACGGGCGCTCACGTTATTTTCTTTTTCTCCACCATCAGGACAACGACATCGCCCTTTTCGACCTTCACAACGGCCTCTGTCGCGCCTGCACGGTTGATCGCCTTTTCAATGGCGGCTTTGTCCTTTTCGGATATCTGGTATTTCAAAGCATCACCCAGCCATTTCCTTTTGCTGTTGATTCCATACTTTCATAGCATGGTTCCCAGCAACCACCGTTCTCTTTGTAAAACGGGCATTCCTGGTTTTCGCTGAAATCACAACATGGGCCACCATGAACACAATCACAGCACATTCCTTCGATTGCCTCCATGATTCCCTCCTTGCGCCCCACTCCCGGCAGGAGCACTCCGTTTTTTCCGTTCCGCACTGAGTAGCGGCTCACTCTGGAGCTGCCGGTGGGGATCGAACCCACGACCTGCCGATTACAAGACGGCGGCTCTACCAACTGAGCTATGACAGCAGATAAACGGACTCCGGCACCACTACCGAGTGTCTTAACTGTTTCTCTGGTGCTGATTGGAGCGCCCTGGTGTTCTCCGGCAGTCCGTTGGTGCCTCCGCCCGGTTCATGCGCCGAACGGAGGCATAGATGCCTGTTTTCCGTCTTTCAGCCGTTCCGAGGGGACGACCGCAACAGGCAAGCGTTGACCGGCGTCAGCAAAGCGGTCGTCACCGCCTTGCCTCTTGTTTGCCGCTGGGTGGATTTGAACCACCAACATCCGCCTCGCAAGGCTACCGTTCTACTTGAACTACAGCGGCATAAAATGTGCGGGCATGGGACTTGCACCCATGCAGGCAGGTGTCTCGGAAGTGCCAACTCTATTTCAGCGACTACTCCACCCGCAACCCCTTAGTTCGCGTCTTATTCCGCCACCGCACACTGTCCCCGGCTTATCGCCCGTGGGTTGGTAGGGCTACCGTTCGTCCCGGTCTTACTACACGCCCGGCTCTCACGGGTGGCACGTCTGCCAGCATTATCGCCGTTGTCAAGCTAGCTACGCGCCATTCGGCGTTTCACTGGCCAGCGGCAATTTTCCCCTTGTACTTCGGGGCGGCATGTTCGCCGGAAGGTACTCGGACACCCAGTTTATCGGGGCATTTCTCAACCGGCGATAATCGTGGCCCCCGCTCCCCTCACGCAGAAAACGGCGGCATATGCGCACGGCTGGGTCAACACACAAGCCCAGCCGTGCTAGAGAGAAAGGAGTGCCCGATACTGCG
>NZ_CANRLT010000145.1 GCF_947631555.1 uncultured Mailhella sp.
TGCTCAACTTCTCCCACCTTGTCAAGCTCTTTTCCTCTAAATTTTTTCCTTTTTTCCTTCCCGCCACCAACTACGCAGATTTATTGCCTTTCTTCCATGCAGTGTCATGAGAAGAACTTCTGAATATAGCCCTGTATCCATACGAGCAGAACCATTATGGGCAAAACCCATTGCAGGTACGGCTTGAGTATACGGGGAAACTTCACACCGCTGCCCGTATCAGTCTCGGCGATAAACCTGTCCCAGCCCCAGCCCGCCCTGTGGCAGCAGAAAAGCATAAAGGTGACGGCCCCAAGGGAAAGCAGATTGTTGCTCAGGATGAAATCTTCGAGATCCATGAAGTTTGTTCCCGATCCCAGCGGCTGTATATTTTTAAGCACGTTGAAGCCTAAAATACATGGCAAGGTAAGCAAGGTAAGCACTACATAGTTGACGGCGGTGGATTTTTTCCGTGTCCACTTCCACACATCCATGCCGTAGGAAATGATATTTTCCACTACGGTGATGACTGTGGTCAGCGCGGCGGCACTCATAAAAATGAAGAAGAGCGTACCCCAAAACCGCCCGCCGCCCATTTCATTGAAGACGTTGGGCAGCGTGATGAATACCAGCCCCGGGCCGGCGTCAGGCTGCACACCGAAGGCGAAGCACGATGGAAAGATGATCAGTCCCGCGGTAAAGGCCACAAAGCTGTCAAGGCAGACGATAAAAAGCGACTCTTTAAGGATGGTATGGTCGCGCCCCAGGTAGCTGCCAAAGATGCTCATGGAGCCGATACCCAGCCCCAAGGTGAAAAACGCCTGATTCATGGCGTCGTTGACGAGACTGCCCAGTCCGGCCTCCATCGCCCGGTTCCAGTCCGGCGCGAGATAAAAGGCAAGTCCGTCCAGCCCTCCGGGCAGGGTTATGGCGCGTATGGACAGCCCAACCATGATCAGAAGCAGCCCGGCCATCATGACTTTGACTACCCGTTCAACCCCCCGGCGCAGGCCGCTGCCACAGACCCAGAAACTTATGCTTGCGGCGAGAACGCCCCAGAAGACCATGGAGACGGGATCCTCAAGCATGGAACCGAAGGCCGCGGGCATCTGTTCCGGCGGAACGGCAAGACCGCCCATGCCCATGCGCCAGACATAGCAGAGCATCCAACCGGCCACGGGAATATAGAACATCATGAGCAGGTAGCTGCCCACAAGACTGAGCCATCCCATCCTGTGCCACGATGTTCCCTTCGGTTCAAGTACACGCAGGGCATTTCCAAGGTTCTGCTGCGAGGCGCGCCCCACGGAAAGCTCCATGACGAGCAGAGGCAGGGCCATCATGAGCAGGAAGAAGGCGTACACGACGACAAAAACCGCGCCGCCGTACTTGCCCGTGATGTAGGGGAAGCGCCATACATTGCCGAGTCCAATGGCGCAGCCGGCTGACACCAGCAGAAAACCCAGCCGGCTGGAAAGTTTTTCTCTTTGCTCCATGTGATACTCCACGAAACTGAATCCGGAGCCTCCCGCGGGAAGCCCCGGACGACGATGTCTCTGCGGCGGGCGGAAACGCCCTGTGCCTCTGCTCGCTCCAAAGAAGATTTAGAAGAACTTCTGAATATAGCCCTCGATGAAAATGATCACGAAAATGACGGGCAGTATCCAGGTAAGGTAGAAACGAAGGATCTTGGGGAACTTCAGCCCTTCGCCGGTATCCGCCTCGGCCACGAAGTTATCCCAGCCCCAGCCGTAGCGGTGCGTACAGAACAGGATGAACATGAAGGAGCCGAGAGGCAGAATGTTGTTGCTGATGAGGAAGTCCTCAAGATCGAGAATACTCGAACCCGCACCCAGCGGCTGTATCCACGACCAGACGTTGAAGCCCAGGATGCACGGCAGAGTGAGCAGAGTAAGCAACACGAAATTCACCAGTGTGGACTTCTTGCGCGACCATTCATAGCTGTCCATGAAGAAGGCAATGATGTTCTCCTGCACGGCGATGACTGTTGTCAGCGCGGCGGCGCTCATGAAGACGAAGAACAGTGTACCCCAGAAACGGCCACCCGCCATGTCGTTGAAAATGTTGGGCAGCGTGATGAAGATCAGCCCCGGCCCGGCGTCCGGCTGCACGTTGAAGGCGAAGCAGGCGGGAAAGATAATGAATCCGGCGGTGAGCGCCACAAAGGTATCCAGCATCACGATCCATGCAGACTCCGAAGTGAGCGTGTTCTGCTTCCTGAGGTAGCTCCCGAAGATGCACATGGAGCCCATACCGACGCTCAGGGTAAAGAACGCCTGATTCATGGCCTCGTTGACGAGTGTCATGAAGCCGGCCTCCATAGCGCGGTTCAGATCGGGCACAAGGTAGAACTTGAGTCCCTCGGCGCCACCAGGCAGCAGGAAGGAGTGACAGGCCAGCCCGATCATGATGGCGAGCAGCCCCAGCATCATGAACTTGACCACGCGCTCCACGCCGCGCTGAAGGCCCTGCCCGCAGATGAAAAAGCAGAGCGCGGAAACGACGACCGTCCAGAACGTCATACGCCACGGATTGGCCAGCATACCCGTGAAGACCGTGGAAACCTGATCCGATGGAACGTCCAGTCCGCCGGAGAGCATCAGCCAGACGTAGGAGAGCATCCATCCGGCGATGGGCATATAGAACATCATGAGCAGATAGTTGCCCACCGGATTAAAGATGCCGAACTTGTGCCACCAGCTGCCCTTCGGTTCAAGCCTCAGAAGTGCGCTGGCCAGGCTGCGCTGGGATGCGCGGCCCACGGAAAATTCCATAATGAGAACAGGCAGTCCCATGAACAGCAGGAAGGCAAGATACACAACCAGAAACACAGCGCCGCCGTACTTGCCGGTGACATACGGAAAACGCCATACGTTGCCGAGGCCGATGGCACAGCCGGCCGACAAAAGCAGGAACCCCAGTCTGGTGGCGAGCTGTTCACGCTGAGCCATACTATTCT
>NZ_CANRLT010000146.1 GCF_947631555.1 uncultured Mailhella sp.
CACCCATTACCCGTGGATATCCGCCGATCAGCACGTTAAAATTGCAGGACATAGTGTCCTCCAGCGGCGTCATGCGGAACAGCCGTTTGCCGTGGGTGATTTTGAAATAGCCGACCTGAAGAATGACGGACACCGTTTCCATGACGAAAAGTCCGCCCGCCACGATGAGGATGAGTTCCTGCTTGCAGAGTACAGCGAGAAAGCCGAGAACTCCGCCGAGGCTCAGCGCACCCACATCGCCCATGAACACCTGTGCGGGAAAACAGTTGAACCACAGGAAACCGAGTCCCGCGCCCATGAGAGCGCAGCAGAACACGGTAACTTCGCCGACGCCGGGCACGGCGGGAACCTGGAGATACTGTGCGAAGCTGGAATGGCCGGCCACATAGATGAAGATGGCGTAGACCATGGTGCACATGATCACGGGCAGGATGGCGAGTCCGTCCAGTCCGTCGGTCAGGTTGACGGCGTTGGAGGAGGACAGAAGCACAACCACGGCGAAGACGACGTAGAACATGCCGAGGTCGGGCATGAACTGCTTGAAGAAGGGCACAGACAGCTTGCTGGAATAGGCGGGCTGATTCAGCAGCAGGGTTATGGCGATGACGGAGACAAGGACAAGACCGAGCATTTTGGCCCGCGGCGTAAGTCCCTGATTGGTGTGACGGTGTATCTTGGAATAGTCATCCACAAAACCCACGAGACCAAAGCCCGCGAAGACGAAGAGGGTGAGCCAGATATAGACGTTGGAGAGATCCGCCCACAGCAGCGTGGAAAGGCCCGTTCCGGCGATGATGAGCAGGCCGCCCATGGTGGGAGTGCCGGCCTTGGACAGGTGTTCGGGCACATAGGAGAGTATGGGCTGGCCGATTTTCAGCAGCGCAAGCTTCTTCAAGAACCAGGGGCCGGTGAGAATGGTGAAGAGCAGCGCGAAGATCATGGCAGCCGCGGAACGGAAGGTGATGTAGCGGAAGACGTTCAGCAGGGTCAAATACTGACTGAACGGGACGAGGAGGTTATACAGCATGACAGACCCGTTCCATAAAGAGTTTCACAAAGCGTTCCATGCGGTTGCGGCGCGAACCCTTGAACAGTGCCAGGCCTGCTAAGACATGGGGATAGGCAGCACGCCATTCTTCCAGAGCGGCGGAGAAGTCTTCCGGTCCTGAAAAGGCGGCGTAATGCCCGGAGAAGGCACCCGTTTCAAGTCCTTCCTGCACTTCAGCGGCGTGTTCGCCCGTCCAGAATACCGCCTGGCAGCCGGAAGCGGCGAGTTTCTGCCCAAGCTTGCGGTGTTCGTCTTCGGCCTTGTCTCCCAGTTCGGCCATGGCTCCCATGACGCAGAGGAAGGGCCGTCCGCCAGCGAGTTCGGCCGCGGCTTCGATCATGCGCCCGGCGGACAGGGGATTGGCGTTGTAGCTGTCATCAATGACGCTCCAGCCGCCGGTCTCATGGCGGGCAAAGCGCTGTGCGGGAAGAGATGCGCCTTCCAGCCCCTGAATGATTTCCTGACGGGAAAGTCCCAGAAGGTGCGCGGTGGCAGCTGCAGCAAGCACGTTTTCCGCGGCGTAGGCGCCGGAGAGCGCGCAGGTCACGTCGAACGATTCTCCATCGAGGTAAAGACGGCAGCGGCTGCACCCGTTTTCGTCAAGGCCGAGGTATTCTGCCCTGTACGGGGCTTTGCGTCCGAAGGCGGAAAAGAAGATTGTATCCGGCCGCAGGGCTTTGGCTTCGCTGACGAGATCCTCATAATCGGCGCTGACAAGGGCGATGCCGCCCTTTTTCAGATAGTTCAGCAGCTTTGACTTGTAATAGGCCGTGCCTTTTTTCCCCAGCCCCAGGGAATGGCCGGTTCCGGCGTTAAGAATGACGGCAAGGTCGGGTTCGAGAATGGGGCCGAGTTCGTCCATGTCGTCGGGGCGGCTGATGCCTGCTTCCATGACCCAGAAGCTTTCGTCCCCGTCCGCCTCCAGCATGGAAACGGGCATGCCTACCTGCGTATTGAGATTCAGAGCCGTGCGCGCAGTCTTGCCTCGGCAGGAAAGGATGCTGCTCAAAAGTTCCTTGGTCGTGGTCTTGCCCGCCGTCCCAGTGAGGCCCACAACCTTGCCTTGAAACGAGGACCGCCAGTCATGGGCGATGAGACCGAGAGCCTTCACGCTGTTCTGAACAAGCAGTACGGGAACCGGCGGCTTGCCGGCGAAGGGGTCGTGTTCGGCAAGCACGGCGGAAGCGCCCGCCTGCACCGCAGCGGCAGCGAAGAGGTGGCCGTCGGTCTTTTCGCCGGGGATGGCCACAAAGAGCTGTCCGGGGCGCACTGTGCGGTTGTCGGATGCCGCCCCTGTGAGCGTGACTTCCGCGGGGCGGAGAATCTCGGCGTGGGCGGCGCGGGCCGCGTGTTCAAGAGTCATCAGCACGAGAGCAGCTCCTTCAGAATTTCCTGATCGCTGAAATGGTGTTTTTCCGTACCGATAATCTGGTAGTCCTCATGTCCCTTTCCGGCCACAAGGAGCGCGTCTCCGGGACGGAGCAGGCTGACGGCAAGTTCAAGGGCTTTGCGGCGGTCTGTTTCGCGGTGCAGCTCATGCGCCTGAGCAAGACCGGGCATCACATCGTCGATGATGGCTTCCGGGTCTTCCGTGCGCGGGTTGTCGGAAGTGACGATGACGACTTCACTGCGCGAGGCCACGGCTTCGCCCATGAGCGGGCGCTTGGTGCGGTCACGGTCGCCGCCGCAGCCGAACACCGTGATCAGGCGCTTGAACCGTGCCTGGCGCAGGGCATCGAGCACGCGAACGAGGGCGTCAGGGGTGTGGGCATAATCAACAAAGACGCCCATGCCTGCGCCGGGAAGCTGGGGATCGTCGCCGGAAGGCG
>NZ_CANRLT010000147.1 GCF_947631555.1 uncultured Mailhella sp.
GAGCAAGGTGACCCCGGCGGACCTGGAGAAGACGAAAGCGCTTCTGGCCCAGGGCATCTGCACCGTGGAGCTGCTGGACACCCCGTCCCGGCTGCATATCATCGTGGAGATGAAGGGCGAACACCACACAGCCCTGGCGGAGATCCGGGACGAGCACACCAACATCGTCCGGGTGGAGCGGGACAACACCTGTCTGCTGCAGAAAGAAGTGGCCGCTGCCGAAGAGCCGGACGACAGCACCCTGGACGAGCTGAACCTTACAGACATCCTCACATTTGCAGATACGGTGAAAATCGAAGACGTGGAGCCCATGTTGTCCCGGCAGGCGGAGTACAACATGCGCATCGCCCAGGAGGGCATCACCCACGCCTATGGAGGACGGGTGGGCACCACCCTGATGCGCCACTACGGCAACGACGTGCGGGTCCACGCCCGGGCCATGGCTGCTGCCGGATCTGATGCCCGAATGGGCGGCTGCGTGCTGCCGGTGGTGATCAACTCCGGCAGCGGCAACCAGGGGATTACCTGCTCCGTGCCTATCCTGGTGTACGGGGAGTATCTCCACGCTACCCGGGAGCGGATCTACCGGGCACTGGTGGTGAGCAACCTGGTGGCCCTGCTGCAGAAACGGGGCATCGGCAGGCTCTCCGCCTTCTGCGGTGCTGTGTGTGCCGCCTGCGGCAGCGGCGCAGGCATCACCTATCTCCACGGCGGCGATGAGGCCGCCATCGGGAGGACCATTACCAACACTTTGGCCAATGCTTCCGGCATTGTCTGTGACGGCGCCAAGGGCAGCTGCGCTGCCAAAATCGCCACGTCTGTGGACGCCGCCATCCTGGGTCACGAGATGTCCATGGACGGCAACACATTCGGCGCCGGTGAGGGCCTGGTGAAGGAAAACGTGGAGAGCACCATTGCCAGCATCGGCCGAATGGCCGCTGAGGGCATGCGGGAGACAGACACCGAGATTCTCCGGATCATGATCGAGAAGGGACAGGCCTGCTGAGACCTGCCCAGAGCAGAGACACGAAAATCCCCTGCAGCGCCGAGAAAGTGCTGCAGGGGATTCATGGCGTCAATAAGTACTGTGACATCCGTGCTGAGATATTTCGGGAACAAAACGTATCTATTCAGTCAGCCCAGGGGATTTGTGGATCAAGCTGTAGTCCATGCGGATGATGGAGCACACTGTAGTACCGTCCAGGCCGATCCAGTTGAATGACAACCCCGGATAAAGCTTGACGACAACTTCGGCGGTCCGCAGATAATTCGGCCATCGTGAAGATATTCCGGCGGCTTTGACCGTGTAGAGGGTTAAATTCATTTGGCGTCCGACATCATATGCCATGTTACTTGCCCTGAGCGGTCCCACTGCATCTCATTGATCAACACGCCGTCATGGGATTGGGCGATCACATTGTCGTGAATATCCAGCTTGACCGCAGGCACGTCCGGGATTTTTAACATGGATAGCCTGCTGCCGATCAGCACATTGTCACAGACCTCGATATGTCCGGCGTACTGTACCAGGTCGCTGCCCAGGTCGATGGCGGTGGGCGACTCAAAGCAGGCGTTGTTCATGCTGTCGCCGCTGTTGAGCACGATGTTGTCCCGGAGGATCAGCTCGTCAAAACGGCCGCCATCAGGGTTGATGAGATAGGTGCGGATGCCCTGTCCGCAGTTTTCAATCAAATTGCCATAGGCATGATACGAGCCCAAATGATCCGCCGTTTCCTGGGCGTTTTCAAAAGTAAAGGCGTTTCCGCTGTGCCGGAAATAGCAGTTCCGAATCTCCGCGCCCGTCACGCAGTAGATGCCGTCGCCAATGGCAAAGAAGTTGCTGGTAGGTTCGGCGGATTCAACTCTCAAGATCCGAGTGCCTCCAAACTCCACCGTACAGTTCTGGATGACCGCGCCGGGAAGCTTCATATTGCCGAACACGGCGCTGTCCCCATAATATTTTATGGAGAGATTGTCCAGAACATAGTCCTGCGCTTCCTCCGCATCGAATGCCCTGACACACAGTCCTGCGCCGAGTGAGCGGTCAGGCAAGGCGATGACCTCTATATCGGAGTAAATTTCTCCGGGGTTGCCGCTGTCGCAGCGCAGATAGATATCTCCGGGCTTATACCACCCATCGAATTGTACCGGATAACGCAATCCCTCCAAATCGGGGCGGAAGAGGAAAGTGAGGTCGCCGGACAAGTTCTCATCCACGGTGCGGTACTCCCCTGCGCTGACGAGGCGCACATCCGCAGAGGGATCCTCAGGAGCGCATATGCCGTTGACCGGATCCATCTGGCGTAATTCCACGGCCAGCCAGCCTTCCGGTGTCGGCCACTCCCAGACCCGCTTGGCGTATGTCTCGTCATCAAAAACGATCCCGCAGGCGTTGTACATCTCTTTATAGAAGCGCCATATTTTTTCCCCGTTTTCGCCTTCATACCAGAGTGCCCAGCACTCCGGGCGGGCGGAGTTCTCCTCCGCCGCGGTGAACACCGGCTTGGCTCCCTCTCCATAGGCGGAGTAGGTCACGCCGGACGCAAGAACCAGTTGATCCGTTAGGCGAAAAACACTGCCTCGTTCAAAAAAGACCGCGTCCCCGGGCTGCAGTGTAACCTTCGGGACGGGAATGACGATCCCATTCTCCGCAAGCTCCGCGATAACCTCTTTGCACGCTCTGGGATTTATCGGATCACAGGTCCGCCAGGCCGTTTCAGGCGTCAAGCCGTCGTTGTTATCATCCCCGTTGTTGGAGATGTAATAGGCTGTCCCGGTGTACGTTTCGCCGGGGATCATCTCTTCCGCATGAATGATTTGCGTGGGAGAATTTAAAATAGCGGCCTTTCTCGCCTCGGCGGCTTCATAATATG
>NZ_CANRLT010000148.1 GCF_947631555.1 uncultured Mailhella sp.
ATCTCGTTCGTGATGTCCTCATCTAATGGCCAGGTAACTCCGGCCTCCTGTGCCGCCTTTTGGACATCTCGGATGGTATCTCTGGCACAGTGCAGTCTGACCGCGATACTTCGCTGGCTGTTTTGAGCGTCGCTGCTCAATCGCAAGATTTCTCGGTAGTCCACCATATGGATTCCTCCTGTTGACTCTTAGTCACGCTGTTGCGTGCTATTGCCATTATACAGGAATGCTCTTGAGTGGACTTCTCCTCCGTGACGGTGGACTTACTTCACCGATTCGGTGGACCGGAAACCCCGTGCAGGTGGACTTCTGCGGGCGAAATATACAGGTGTCGTGGATTTCGAATTCAGCACCCCACCTGCACGGAAATTTCGGCTTTTCCGGGATTAACAGCAAACAGCTCGAAAGGAAGAGCTGAACGAGGCAAAATAGAAAGCAGAATGAAATGCATGTTCTTAGAATGCCACTCATCCGATTAGAAATGCATTTTATCGAACTTTTGCTTTGACCTGGATGAAATCGATTATTATTTCATCATCAACAAGAAACCACCGCATTGCAAACCCAGAATGAAATCTTTAAACATGGAGGTATTTACATTGGAATATTGGGTCGCTATGAATGAAACTGAATTGAAGGTATCCCTCCTGCTCTTAAATAAGATGGAACTTCCCGGGGTTATAAGCGTTGAGCCGGATTTTGCTCCGGAGCCAGAGAGCCTAGACGGGATGCTGACAAAGGGATTTATTAAGCGGGACGGCGACGGGACTGGTTGGAATCCCTTTGTTAAAATGGTGTTGTGGACCGCGGTAAACGCACAGTCGGAGTTGAGTGTCAAAGGTGGAACACGTATATTATGCCGGCTGTACTTTTATGAGGAGACCATGATTCTCATGACGAAGGATATGGATAAAGAGCTCTTCGTTTTCTACTATGTCCCCCTGCTCCCGAAGGCGATTGGAGGACTGGCCAAATGTCTTGAGACTTTGGAGTTGTTGATGCCCTCAGGTGCGTCAGGCAAAAGAAAAATCGTATCCTTGCCGCCTGAGGCTGCGGATGACTTTGAGTTGCTCAAGTCACTGTCAATGTATGCTGGGCTGAATCAAATCGATAGAGAACTGACGCCTGTAACGGTGGATGGCTGGTGTTTTAGCGAACATTCGTTAGAGAGAGTTTTGATTGAAACGGAGGATGGAATCTGGCTTGCTAGAAGGGAAGGAGACCATCTGGAACTCGAATCTGTTGGTTTTTATGATTTCATACAGAGCATATCCCCCTGGATCGTACAAACACATGGAAAATCAATAGCGGAGAAAAAGGAGAAAAACGATGGCTAGGTTAGAGATACATTTTAAAGAGGCGTTCTCCGTAGCGGATGAGATCGATTCATTGGGCAAGGATATAAGCCGCTGTTCTGATCAGGTGTCTACTGTGCTCAAAAATCTTAAGCGTTATAGAAGTGCGGCCTTCACACCGCTGTATGTACGCTTGCAGACGGTCAATGACGCCTTGCTGGAAGAAGCCGCAAAGATGGACAGTCTTGAAGATGCGTTGCGGCATATCATAAACACGTATTCAAATTCAGAAAATCGAATTTTAGAATTTTTGGGCGCTGGTTCGTCTGAAAAAACGACAAATGCTGAAGATAATGAAGCGGACGAGAGCATCTTTAAGAGATTCATCGACTGGATTAAATCCCTTTTCGGGTGGAAGGAAGAGACAAAAGAAGAACCCTTGTCCATTACGCGTGAACAAGAGAAAGAGCACGACCTCTATATGCAGAATGAAATTTTTGCATTACTGGAAACTCCGGCGTATAATAAGGAGACATGGAGCAGAGCGACTGTTGAGCAGCGTAAAGATATCTTACAGAATTATCTGGCGGAGCTGTCCACAATATACGGAGTGAAGATTTCTTCTGAAATCGATTTTTGCCATTTAGGCACCTCTACGCGTGGCCAGTATTCACCGAATAGCAAGCAAGTGACTATCAATGAGGATTATCTTTCAAGAACTGACAGTTATCAGATTATGCAGACTATGATCCATGAAATGCGCCATGCCTACCAGTACGCCGCTGTAGAGGATCCGGGTAGTTATAATGTTAGCGCGGAGACGATTGAACAGTGGAAGAATAATTTTGCGCCTGGAAACTATTATTCAGGTGATGACTATTCCAGATATGTCTCCCAACCAATCGAATATGATGCCAAAAATTTCGCGAAGCAATATAATGATCTTGCCAGGGCAAAACCTGAGTATAAGGGAAGTTGGGAGTAATATATGGCCCAGAGTAGGAAAACTTTGCGGATTGTATCCTTACTGATCGCTATGATACTGCTCATATCATCAGTGAGCGGCTGCGGTCGTAACGGTGCCGCGCAAGACTATGTGCCTTCTACAGAAAATCAGCCAGAAAGTGAGGTAGCAGCAGATATGGAGCAGAGTGTACGTCTTATCAGAGAGGCCGGTAGCCTTGAACCGGACAGCGCACAGGGAACGGTAGAGACGCTTTTGGAGCTTGGTATCCACGCTCTAAAAGGGGCTAAATTAGTATCCAACGACAATGGCGTCGTATTACAAGTCGTTGATGAGGAAGACCATACGTACTATTTAGGGTATGGAGACTTTGGATATTTGGAAATAGTGCGCAAGGATTCCCTTGATGGGGAAATAATCTATGCTCCAATAGAGTAATTTCTGTGGGGTGCATACGCCGCCTCAAAACTACACCCGTTCCGGCGTACTCCTACACCTTGACCGCGTAAATCCTACACCTTCACCGCAGGTCAGACAATGGTGCGTGGGGACCGGGGGCGTGGTGCGCGGGCCCGGTCCCCGT
>NZ_CANRLT010000149.1 GCF_947631555.1 uncultured Mailhella sp.
CTTTCTTAGCAAATCAAAAGGAGTTTTTATAACATACTTATAACTTTAAGTTTTTTTGAACCCCCAGCCTAGCTGGGGGTTTCGTTTAACCAAGGAAAGGCTCCTGAGGCCAATCAGGAGCCTTTTTCTTTTTCAGCCCACGTCAGTCGAAATCGGCCAGCAGCGTAGCCATGGAAAAATCTCCAAGTCGCAGGTTCTGGTATTCGCGGCGGATACGAGCCATGCCTTCGTAAAGAGGAGGAGCAGCCATGCCGCTGTGGACGGACGTGTACGCCTCAAGAAAAGCGGCCAGCACATCGCAGGCCTTGATAAGACAGCCATCCTTGGGGTCGAGTCCATCGCTGTCGTGTTCCTGAAGTTCATCAAAGCCCTTCAGCTTCACGATGCGGCCTTCAGGAGCACGGCAGGTATCGCAGAATTCGGAACCGGCCTCAAGCCCCAGATAATAGCTGAGGCGTTCACGGATGCCGTGGTATCCCGCTTCGTCCAGGGGGTCGAGGATCTTGTGGTGCAGCTCCTCGCTCTCGCATCTGTGGATGAGTTCGGGCAGGGCGTCCACGGAGCGCTTCACCGGCGTGATGATGTCGCGAGTGAGCAGTTCGGCAAGATCGTGGAAAAGACCGCAGTAAAAATTGTTGATGCGCCGCTGTTCCCCGGCCTGGAGATAAAGACTGAACAGGTAAGAGCATACAGCTACGATGAACATGTGCCCCAGCACCGAAGTGGCAGGAACGCGGGGCGTCTGTGCCCAGCGGATCTGGAAGCGAAGCTGACCGCACACGTTGGCCATGCGCGCCAGTGGCGTGCCCGATCCGGGAATGAGCTCGGGTACTCCTGCCACGTCACTAAGAGCGCTGAGCTGGCGGTTGAACGCGGATTCAATATCCTTGATTTCTTCATCAAAGCTGTTCAGCGGCGCGATCAGTCCGAATTCCCAGCGGGAAGCGTAAAGATGCGCCGCGGAGAGTATCCGGTCGGAAAGGTTTTGCGCCGCGCCCGGGCTGCGGCGATGATAGGCGGCGAGGCGATTCCAGAAGTCTTCGTCCAAAGGACGGATCCGCGGTTCAAGTTCCTTCAGAACCCAGTCGGTGAGCCGTGCGTAGTTTTCTGGATTACTCTTGATGCGGTAGAAAACCGGCGGTTTGATGTCGGTAATGATGAGGCGGTAGAAATAGTCGAAAATTCCGCCTTCGATGATTTCGAGTCCCATGCGGCGCGCCTCTTCCGGCGGAAGTTTTTCAACATTCTGCCGCCAGAGGAGAAAGGCCACGATCATCTTGTGGGCCTGCTTGTCGATTTCAAACAGTTCCACCGGGCGGAGCTTGTCGTTCCAGCGGCGCATACTTGCACCTGAAAAAAGGAACTGGAGAAGGCTTTTTCGTATGCTTCGCATAGGTTCCTCACTTGCTTAATCTTTCGATTTATGGCACATACCTTGTTTCGAACGTTATTGCAAGGGAACGGCGGTCTGGTAGCCGCTTCCAAGGTATGTTTTTTTTCGCTCCCCGTTGCGAAAGACGATGTACCGGTTCCCTGAAGCAAACGTTGGCAGCGAGGAACCGCCCCCCGTTCAGGGTGGTCTTTTGTGATCCCTACCCACGCGCCCTGCGCTTTGCAGGACAGGAGATATTTCATGAAAACGTTCAACCCTACTCTGGCCGACATCGACCGCCAGTGGTATCTGGTGGACGCCGAAGACCAGATTCTTGGCCGCCTGGCTTCCCAGATCGCCCATCGTCTCCGCGGCAAGCACAAGCCCGAATTTGCTCCCCATGTGGACAACGGGGACTTCGTGGTGGTCATCAACTGCGAGAAGATCCGTGTGACCGGCACCAAACTCCAGGACAAACGCTACTACAGCCATTCCGACTGGGTGGGCGGCCTGAAGTCCGTCACTCTGGAAAAACTGCTGGCGGAAAAGCCTGAAGAAGTGCTGCGCAAGGCCGTTCGCGGGATGCTTCCCAAGAACCGTCTGGGCCGTGCCATGCTGAAGAAACTGAAGATCTATGCCGGCGCTGAACACCCTCACGCCGCTCAGGCCCCCAAGCCTCTGACCTTTGAGAAGTAGGAGTCCAGCCATGTCTGCATCTTTCGATTACGGTACCGGCCGCCGCAAGACCGCCATCGCCCGTACCCGCCTCTATCCCGGTGCCGGCCAGATCGAAATCAACGGCCGTCCCATGGAACAGTATTTTCCCCGCAAGACCCTTCAGATGATCGTCCGTCAGCCTCTCGCTCTCACCAAGCTCACGGAACAGTACGACATCAAGGTCAACGTGTGCGGCGGCGGTATCTCCGGCCAGGCCGAAGCCGTCCGTCTGGGAATCTCCCGCGCCCTGCTTCAGGCCGACCCCGCCCTGCGCGGAGCGCTGAAGCGCGCCGGCTTCCTCACCCGCGACGCCCGCAAGAAGGAACGTAAAAAGTACGGTCTGGCCGCTGCCCGCGCCCGTTTCCAGTACTCCAAGCGTTAATCCCTCGATTGCCGCTTTCATGGGCCTGCCCCTCGCGGGACAGGCCTTTTGTTTTAAGGCAGCGCAGCAAAATGGGGCCCCACCGGCATAGCCGGTGGTTCCCCCTATGCGCCTGTAAGGCTTTCTTACCAGCCGCGCCCTAACAGGCGCATGTGCGATCTGACATTTGCATCTTTGTTACTTGCGGCCCGTAAACGGGCTTCCTGAGTACGGGATACTCAACTGCTCTCCCAGTTTATCCTCGTCCAACTGGTGTCGGATGTATTCAGCTATTCGGGTCTTATTCTTACCAACCGTGTCTACATAATACCCCCGACA
>NZ_CANRLT010000150.1 GCF_947631555.1 uncultured Mailhella sp.
GGTGCCCGGAGCGAAATACAGAAAGGAGCGAACCATGCAGATCAATGAGAGGTGCCCGCTGTCCAGCGAATGCGGGAAACGAAAGTGCGAGCATATACAGAGTGAGATCGAGTGCGGCTACTACAACGCCAATGCCCGCCCTGGGGCTGAGATCGCGGACCAGGAAGCACTGCGGTGGCAGGGCATTGACGAGGTCGAAGTCACCATTGACGGGCGCGGGAATGGAAAGCTCGTGTATCTCCCCGTCGGAAAGCTGCACCCCCACCCCGACAATCCCCGTAAGGACCTGGGGGACCTGACCGAGCTGGCCGACAGCATCAGGGCCAACGGCATCTACCAAAACCTGACCGTCGTCCCGCTGGTCAATGCAGACCCGGATGCGACCGTCAGCGCGGAGGACGACCAATTCACGGTCGTAATCGGCCACCGGCGCCTTGCCGCGGCGAAGCTGGCCGGGCTGTCTGAGGTCCCCTGTGTCGTTGCTACCAACATGGACCACCGTGAGCAGGTCCAGACCATGCTCCTGGAGAATATGCAGCGCAGCGACCTGACTGTGTATGAGCAGGCCCAGGGGTTCCAGATGATGCTTGACCTTGGGGCCACCGTGGATGAAATTGCCCAAAAGGCTGGCTTCTCCGCCACTACCGTGCGGCGCCGGGTAAAGATGACGGAGCTGGACCAGGAGAAGTTGAAAGAGGTTTCTACCCGCCAGCTCTCTCTCGGTGACTTTGATACTCTGGCCCAGATTGAGGACATCAAGGAGCGAAACAAGGCCCTGGAGAGTATTGGCACAAGGGACTTTGAGATCAGTGTTCGTAGAGCTATAAATAAGCAGCAGGTCAAAAAGAACATGCCCCTCGTCAAAAAGTGGCTGAAAGAGGTAGGCGCAACGGAGATTTCCCAGTCTGATACATGGAGCAATAAGTATGAGGGATACCCTGGCTGCCAGTATTATATCTATGTCGCAAGGTGGGGCGAGGAGGAAAATAAGCCGCCCAAGACCTTGAAGGACCCTGTTTTTTACCATCTTGATACCGATACCCTCCGTCTGTACAAGAAGCGCGATAAACCCAGGACGGAAAAGGAGAAAAAGTCCGACAAGGAAATTGCCAGGAATAAGGCGATCAACCAGGCATGGGACGCGCTGGAGGCAGCATACAGCCTTGCGTATGACCTCCGAAGGGCGTTTGTCGAAAAGCTCACGGTGAATACGAAGAACCGCAGTGCTATCTTGGCTGGTGCCCTGGCTGGTGCCCTGCTGGAGTCTCTGTGCTACAACAGCCCCAATCGTGACGCCGCCTGCAAGGTGTTTGGCATCAACACGGATTCCTACGACAGCGAGCGGGACAAGAAGTTGGCCGAGGGGATGGAGCACCTGGACGATAAGGACATTCCCTCTCTGGTCTATTACACCTTTGGAGATAAGGCAAAGGAAATGTGCGCAAAAACGAGCTATCGCGGCACTTTCCCTGAATACGAGCCCAGTGCAAAGCTTACCATGATCTACCGCTGGCTCACGTCCCTGGGGTATGAAATGAGTACAGAGGAGACGCAGTTACTCAATGGTGAGCATGAGGCCTATCGAGCCTGCGAGACGTATATTGAACAGGAGGCGCCAGGGGCATGATACTTTCCAAGAAAGAGCTGGAACAGCTCGCAGACCGCTATCAGAAGAAATACGAGGATGCTTTCCAGAGCTATCAGGAAACCGGCATGACCCGTTATGCCACCGCGTACCAAAAGGCACAGGACCTAGCCGATGCGCTGCGCATGGCAGCTGACGCGGCCGACGAGCACACATCGTACATTTTAATGCGGGCGCAGGTCGCCGATTTCGCCCGCCGAGCTGCCGCGATCCAGGGCGGGCATTTACTGCCCAGCGAGGACAAGGCTATGGTGAAATCCCTGATTTCCGAGCTGGTGGCGTATGGTCAGCTGAACAAGCTGATAAGCGTGGACGGGGGGCTAAAAAAGTGAGAGCCATCACGATCCGGCAGCCCTGGGCCTCGCTCCTGGTGACCGGCAAAAAGCGGTATGAGACCCGCAGCTGGGCCACGTCCTACCGCGGGCCCATTGCCATCCACGCATCAGCTTTCCCGGTGCGCCGCACCGTTGACCAGCTGGCGAAGAATGGCGCCTGGGGCTTCCTGGAGAGGCTTGACAGCCTCTTCCTGACGCCTCACAGTCTGGACGAGTTACCGATAGGGGCTATCGTCGCAACGGGTATTTTGACCCGTTGCAACGCCGTTGATGAGGCTTTCCTGTCTCAGCTCTCAGCGCAGGAGACCGACCTGGGGGATTTTTCCCCCGGGCGGTTCGCCTGGGAGTTTGAAAACATAACGCTTCTGTCCGAGCCGGTCCCGGCGAAGGGGATGCTCGGACTGTGGGAATGGAGGGACAAGGCACGAAAGAACTGTACATAGTGTTTTATTACCAGGGCTGGGAGGAGCTTCTGGCCTACACCGTCCGGGGCACGTTCGATGGGGAGCTGGAAGATACGATCCAGCTCCTGGCAGCCGAGAAGGGCATTGACCCCAAGGACATCACCACGAAAATCGAAAGGAGATAAGGCACGATGAACGCGATACCATATCAGGAGCGAAAGGCCGTCTATGAGGCCGCCCTGGAGCAGTGGGGTGCCAAGGCCCAGACCATGATGGCGGTCGAGGAGATGAGCGAGCTCACCAAAGAGATCTGCAAGCTCTTCCGGAACCAGG
>NZ_CANRLT010000151.1 GCF_947631555.1 uncultured Mailhella sp.
AGTCGCCGGATTTCGCTCTTAATCTGGCGCGGGAGCAGCGTGCCGCGCTGGACCGCATGGACAGTGCCCAGGCCTGGTTGTCGCGCCTGCATGAAATTCTCGCCGTTCTTCCCGCGCGGCATCATGTCCACTCTTTTCAGTCGCCGTCTGAAGTTCCTGCCCCTGATGCGAACCAGCTGAACGTGTGCCTCTGGGTACAGCCTGAGCTGGCCCGATCCCGCCTGTCGCGTTTTCTGAAGTTTCTCTGTTCGCTTTCCTGGAGCAGAAGGAGAAAAGCAATTTCCCTATGTGGGATTAAGCTTCTGGATATAAAAGCGGAACGCTAAGGTGCACAACGGTTGGCTCCGTCACCTGAGGGCAGACATTGACAGCTACTGACACGCAAATGAGGTACTTTCTTTATCATTCATCAGGTTAACAACAGGTCAGATATCAACAGCTGAAACGCTGTATCGAACAGTTTAAAGGAGAACAATTATGACACGAGACGAATTTCTTACGGAAATGCAGGACGTACTTCAGACGGAAGAGGAGATTTCCTTTGCAACCGTGCTGAAGGATCTGGAAGAATGGGATTCGCTTTCCCTGATGGCGACCATGGCTTTTCTGGATAAAACCTTCGGCGTCAAAACGAACATGTCTGACTATCGAGACATGAAGACCATTGAAGACATCGCACAGAAGGCTGGGCTGTAGCATGATTTCCTTCACGGCGGATCAGCGTTTTATCGTCACGGGCGCATCTTCCGGCATTGGTGAAGGCGTTGCTCTGCTGCTCAATGAGCTTGGGGCGACGGTCATCGGCATCGGGCGCAATGAAGAGCGCCTTTTGGCCATGAAGGCAAAAGCCCGCTTCCCGGAGAACGTTTTTCTTGAACAGAAGGATCTCACCGAAGATGTTGCGGGGCTTCCTGCCTATGTGAAGCAGCTTCGCGAAAAATACGGCAAGTTCCAGGGTATGGCGTACTGTGCGGGAGTGGCACAAGTTATGCCACTCAGGGCTGTGGAGCTGGCGGATATCCATGCGATCTTCGCCATCAACTACTTCGCTCCCGTGTTCATGGCAAAAGGTTTCGCGGACAGACGAAACAACAATGGCGGGCGAAGCAGTATGGTCTTTATTGCTTCTGTCGCAGGCGTGCATTGCTCACCGGGCATGACCTCCTATTCCGGATCAAAAGGGGCGCTTATTGCGACCATGCGCTCTTTGGCTCCTGAGCTTGCTCCCGCCGGACTCAGAGTCAACTGTGTTTCTCCTGCATTCATTGAAACAGGTATGGCGAGTGATATCGAACGTGCCTATGCGGAAGGCAAGTACCCCTTTGGTCTGGGGCAGGTCTCCGATGTGGCCAACGTCGTGGCCTTCCTTCTTTCCGAACAGGCACGCTGGATAACGGCACAGAACTATATCATTGATTGCAGAGGAATCTAATGTCCAGGACTCGTTTTGCCCACGTCAAAATCAGCGGCGTGACCTGCGCTGTGCCTGAAAACTTCATCCGCATCGAAGACGAGCTGGAGTTTTTTCATAACGATGTGAAGCTCCTGGAACGCAATAAAAAGATCCTCGGGCTCGGCAAGCGTCATGTGGCGGACGAGCGCACGACCAACGCTGATCTGTGCGAGGCGGCAGCCCGCGATCTCTTCGCCGCGCTGGCGGTGGACAAGGGCAGTATCGACGCGCTCATTGTGGCTTCCATTTCGCATGATTACCACTTGCCGGCCTCGGCCTGCATTCTTCAGGGGCGTCTTGGACTGAGCGAAGACTGCACCTGCTTTGACATAAGCGGGTTGTCCTGTTCCGCCTATGTGCACGGACTGTGGACGGCGCATTCCCTTATCGCCGGCGGAGCGGCCAAAAGATGTCTTTTGCTGTCCGGGGATATTACCAGTCGTCATTCCGACAGGCGCAACCGCAATTCCAATATGCTCTTCGGAGACGCGGGAACGGCCACGCTTCTGGAGTACACCGCTGAGGAACGGCCCGCGTTTTTTGTGACCGGCACACGCGGCACAGGCTGGGACAAGCTCATCGCTCCCGCGGGCGGCTACAGTCTTCCAGTGCAGGAGGATATTGCCGGACTGGAAATCACGGACACCAGTGGGAACGTGTGGCGGCTTTGGGATGATCTCATGAAAGGGATCGATGTGTTCAAGTTTACCACCGAGGTCGGCCCGAAAAGTATCCAGGACCTCCTTGAATTTTCCGGGAAAAGTCTGGAAGACGTCGATTATTTCGCATTCCATCAGGCCAACAGGCAGATTGTCAGTACCGTAGCCAGGTACGCGGGGCTGCCCAGGGAAAAATATTCCACGGATGCGTTCTCTCTGTACGGCAATAGCGGCGCTGCGGCAGTGACCGTCGATATCTGCCGTGAACTCAGCCGTCGTCCCGTAAAGAACCTTTGTATGGTTACCTTCGGAGTCGGTCTTTCCTGGGGAAGCTGCCTGGTGGATATGGAGGGCGCTCTGGTGGCTCCCGTGCGGGAGTATGTGACGCCGGAAGGCAAGATGAACCGCAAGGAAAAGATCAACTACTGGATTTCCTATTTCAAGGAAGGAAACCATGCTTGAAGAAAAGGCCGCCTTGCCGAAGCCGGTGAAACGTACTCTTGAAACCTGGAAGGAGCTTTTCTGATGAGCAATGAAGAAAAATATACCCAGGCCTTCATGCAGGCCTTTGACAT
>NZ_CANRLT010000152.1 GCF_947631555.1 uncultured Mailhella sp.
CTTTCTCTACCTAGCTTAACAACGCCTCACCATTGCGCAGATATTCACCGCGCAGCCCTGCCCTGCCGATACACAGCCATTCCGTGCCTCACGAAGCCTTTTCGTTACTTCACTTCACGATACTCTGCCGTTGCTGCTCACAGCTGCGCCGACCACACCTCGCCCATGCGCGGCCCTGCCTCGCCCTGCTTTGCCGTCGCTACTCACGGCAAGGCCCGCCCGTGCTATTCGTCTCGATTCCATACCTCTGCGAGTCGTTGCGTGGCTTTTCCGTCGCGCCACCGGGCTATCGATACTGTTCCTTACGATGCCACCGCCCAACTAATCTGCACTCAGCTGTTCCACAGCGCAGCGCCGTCGCGGTCGGTCACTGGAGCTCCTCCCAGGTGAAGCGGCCCTTGCCGCTGTTCCGCCACTGGCCGATGCCGGAATACTTACCGTAGTTCAGCCACTCACGGACCAGGTCCTCATGGTCATCACAGAGGCACACGACGGTGAACTCGACCGTCGCCCCGGCGGGGATCTGCTCACTGATGGCGAGGCTCACCCGCTCGCCCTGGGGCGTCTGGGCCCGGAGGGGCCGCTGGCACTCGGTCATTTCCCCGGTAAAGAGAATGGGGATATGGCGGGGCTCCGGGAAGATCAGGCGGTCGATCTCCTTCTTATAGGCTTTGAGCTTCTCGGACTTTGTGCCCTTGACTCTGCGGAGGCCCCCGCAGGTGTCCTTAAAAAAGCCCTTGATCTGGTAGTCATACAGCATGGGGGTGCCGTCCGCCATGCGGGGGAACACGGTCATGCCCTTCTCGACCACGGCATCGGTGCCCAGGGCGGCGACCTCATCCTCCACCGTGGCGGCATCCGGGGCCTTCGAGCCGATAAAGTCACGGTAAACGTCCTCGTTGGCCGGGCTGGTGCCCAGCAGGCCCTCCGTGAAGGTCAGTCTCACTTTGATAGTCTTCATTCTGTGTCGTCCTCCTTACAAGTTGGCCATCTGCCGCCAAAGGGCCGGGGCCATGGTGATGATTTTGTAGCCGGTAGCTTCCAGGTCGGTGGAGCGGTCATAGGAATCCACGTCCTGGGCCTGTCTGGTGACAGCGTTGGCCAGCCCGTAGAGGGAGAGATCTCCGCCGCCGATCAGGTGGCCGAGGATGCCTTTACCCTCCGTCTCGCTGAATCCGTACTCCTTGGACGCCAGCTCCACAACCTGTGGAACGGTGGCAGGCTGCAACTTGGCCTCCGTGGCCTCACGCATCTTGTCCACGATCCGGCTGAAACGGGCTTGGCTGACGGCGGCCCGGATGGAATCCTCCAGCTTCATCAGGAACGCCTTGTCATCGGCCTGGATGGTTTCGTCCCGGTAGATGCTGAAATCATCCTCGGCGGTGTTCGACCGGCCGACATGGTACTTGCGTACAGCGTTGTCCTGGGCAATCATGCCGTTTGAACACACCAGACGGTACACCAGAGGGCTCACGGCCACACTGCCGAGGCCAACCTCGGAGTTGGTGATAACTACGCCCGCCTGCACAATATCGCCCTTGCGGACTTCGGCTGTTGTCCTGGGGTCAACGACCTTGATGTACATGCGGCTGTCCGTCAGCTCACAGCTCTCCACGATGGCGCCAGTAATGGATGCAAAGATGGGGAGAGCAGCACTGGCTATCTCGTAGTTGTCGATGCGCCGGTACCGCTCCGACAGGAGGGCTCTGGCGACACCATCCAGCGTCCGCAGCATCTTAGGGGTACCTGGATTACGAGCGAACCAGCCGTTGACGTTCTGGGCCAGCAGCTCTGGGTAATCCTCCCTCATGCGGTCGTAGTACACGGCGGGAATCTTGAGATGCTGCCCGATCTGCCGGTGGGCGATTTCGTTAATGCCGTAGACCGAGATGCCGGTCTTCTGGTTCCCGACGGTGAGAGATGTACGGTGCTCTTCGGCGTTCATGTGCATCGCTCCGGTATTGACGATGTAATCCTTCTTTGCTGACTGCTGACGGACCAGCTCGTCCGCCAGTTCTTGCAGGGTCTTTCCTACCTTCATGTTCGTATCTCCTTCTGTCTGTGATTTGTTGGCCGCCTCCGGGCGGCTTTTGATGTATTCCGGCTCGACCGTCTCTTACACCCTCCGCCGGCGGATGGTGTCGGTGCCCGTCCGCAGCTTCGGCCGCGCCGGGTGGGTGGCCCGCTCCAGGTACTCCGCGATAGCGTCCTCTGTGATCCAGACTTTGCCGCCGGGCTTGCGCTGGATATAGGCCAGATGGCCGCTGGCCCGCTCAACGTCCAAGGTATCAACAGATATTTGGAGCCGGGCAGCCGCTTCTTTCCGGGACAACAGCGTGCGCATTTTGTCACCTCCTCTCCACGAAGACTTCTCTGTCGGCCCAGTCAGACAGTCTCCGTCCGACCTCCTTGGCCGACAATAGGCATACCCTGCGCAACCCGTTCCTGTTTACGCAGTTGACCAAGGTGTTTTTGAGGGCGATATCTAACTTGCACTTTTCTTCTTCCCGGAGGTACTTTGCCTGATGCTGCGGGTTTTTGTACCCCAGGACGCGGCACACATCCGCGAAAACCATCCATTGCTGGCCCTCACTTTGAACGCACCGGATCAGGTGCTCCTCGAAGGCGCG
>NZ_CANRLT010000153.1 GCF_947631555.1 uncultured Mailhella sp.
AAATTCTCTAAGTTTCATCTGTTTTCTCCTAAAATACGTTTCTGTTCGGTATCGTGGGCGCGGGTGGGCATGAGCGCGCCTTCGTCGAGTTTAATTTTAATCTTCATCGTCTCCTTTCGGCGGTTCTGGCAGCGGCATCCAGTGGGTAATTCCTCTTTCACGCGCTTTGTTGATCACTGACCAGCCATATACAACAGAAATTGAAAGTTCGTCCATATTATCGCGGTACACAAACACACGTTCATTATCTCTTGGTAGTCTATCATTTACGCTGATCCACCCGTCCGGCATCAATGCCGTGCCTTCTGCAAACTGTTCGTCCTTCGCGTTGTGTATATCAGACTTGTTTACAACAAACGTGTGTCCCTCAAAAATGTATCCTTTGACGTATCTAAGCATGGCGGCACCTCCCGCAGCTTTTGAGTTCATGGCACACGCCTCCGTGATACTCGCACATCGGCACCAGTAGCCCATTGAACTCCGGACAGACCTCCAGCGCCTTGTCGCACATCTCGCGTACCACGGCGCGTGTCTCTGCCGCTGCGAGGCTGCATAGGCGCTTGTTGGCCACGGTCAACAGTTCCTCCGCGTTTAGGTCCCAGATCATCGCCACCGGCGCGTCCTGCGGGGCCTTGTTGCGGTCGTACTCGTTCTGCCGGTCGTTGCGCTGGCTCCTGACATAAGGCTGCGCGTGGACGTGACGGCAGAGGTGAACGCTCAGCCATGTTGGGACCTCCAGGTAGAAACTGAATTGCAGATACCGGATCGGGCTGTGCCGCGCCTCCAGGATCATGTGTTTCCACTCCGTCGTAGGTGGCGCGAACTCCGTCTTGCCTACCGTTACCAGCGCGCGGCGCTTGACCTCGTACCAGTCGGCGTCTGTGGGGTAACGTAGTAATTCAACCATTTTGTTCCTCCTTCTCTGGTGGGCTGCGGTAGGCAAGCCAAGACTTTCCATAGGAATCCCGGTCACCAAAAGCTCTTTCTGCGCCAGCAACAGCAATAAACCATGTTTGGCTCATCGTAACAACCCGAACAATCCCCCAACAGCAGAAATTATCCAGGAAAGATACAAACCACGCGGGTTCCCCGTCCATCTGTCGAAGCTCATCCAGCGTCAGCGGCTCGTTCTTCTCCGCCTCCCGCATGGCGCGGAACGCCTCCAGCGCCATCTTGTGATACTCCTCCGCCTCTCCGTCCCGCAGCGTACAGACGTGGCCCTGTGACCACGCGGACGCGATCCTGATTGCTCGTTTAAGCGTCATGCTATGCCTCCTCTACGCGTTCCTCCTCCGCCTGGATACAGCATCCGCATCTAACGCTTGGGAACAAGTAGTCATTCGCAGTTGCTTCCGGTCCACGCAGGCTTGTGAAAATATCGCCTACTGTCAGTTCCGGCTTTTCTCTCCATAGGTTCACGGTATTTTTCACCGGGTCCTTGCTCACCCACTTGGCTCCATACACCCGGCACCGCTCCAGCTCCGCCTCCGTCAGCCGCGGGGCGCGGATGATGCTCTCTGGGTGGTTGATGGCGTCAATCACATACTCGGGCCTGACGAGCCCGTTTTTGTGGTGCATCCATCCATCAGTATCGACCCAACAATCAACCGTCTCCGAAAACTTGGTCATCCTGAACCGCTCGCCCACTTCCACCCCCAGCACCTCGGCCAGCCTGGGCTTTCCGGGTTTGTCAGGGACATTTGTGTCCTCAGCAGCGGACGGGGCTTCCTGCTCCGTGTTTAGCGGCCACTCCGCCGCCTCTGCGCATCTGGCAAATACACAGGCGTTTTCTTTGGTATAACACGGGCATCCGGGACAATCGTCATTTTCTTTGCACCACGTTTGGACTTCTTCCAGCGTTATCTTGCCAAGCGGCTTATCCATTCCCGATCTCCTCCTTCAACCGATTGATGTACCAGATAGCCTTGTCCAGGTCCTCCACACCGCCCTTGCTCTTCCACCGCCAGAGGTACTTGATGGCGTTGGCGGTACAGAACGCCTGGATGCCCTCCAGCCCCACGGTGGCGGCCGCCAGGGCGTCGATACACTCCACGCCGCCCTGGTTGTAGTGGGCGGGGTGGTCCACGTTGGAGCCGACAGACGGAACCATCTCATCTGACATATCGTAATACTCTTGCGGGTCTCCGCTAATTGGCTTGTCCTGCTTCTCCATGTTGTCCTCCTTCTTCTCCCAGATTGAACATCCTTCCTCCGGGAAAACCGGCACATCAATCCCGATAGGCAAGCAGCAGACCGCATTGCCCTTGTAGTTCTTGCAGTTGTAACATGAACGGTCCTCGATAACCTCATACCCCATCAGGCGGGCGGCTTCTTCCGGGTGGTCTCTAACGAAGATTCTGCACGGCTCGTTGTATCCGTTGTGCTCAATGTCTAACGCACAGTCTAAACATTTCCTGTTTGAATAGCATTTCGTGGAGTCAATTTCATCAAACACTTTCCCCGTCTTCGGGCCCCTTAATTTCATCTCGTGCCTCCATCCTTTCCTCAAATCTCCGGTAGCACTCCGCGCATCCCACGGAGTTCACCAGGCTGCA
>NZ_CANRLT010000154.1 GCF_947631555.1 uncultured Mailhella sp.
GTTAGGGCGCGGCTGGTAAGAAAGCCTTACAGGCGCATAGGGGGAACCACCGGCTATGCCGGTGGGGCCCCATTTTCTCGTGCGGAAGATTCTCATTTCTCGTGCGCCCTCACACAGAGCTTTGATGAAGCTGTTCTAATACAGCTTAGGTTGGATTTATACGCTGGAGGTTGGAAATACGGTTGGAAAAAGAAAAAGCCACTTACGAGTTTTTCTCGTAAGTGGCTGATTTTATTGGTTGCGGGGAAAGGATTTGAACCAATGACCTTCGGGTTATGAGCCCGACGAGCTACCATACTGCTCCACCCCGCGTCGTGTTTGTCTGTTATAGGGGCTTGGTTCGGAGATGTCAAGAAAAGATTTTTTAAATTTTTTTCCTTTTCGGAGGGCTGTTTTAATCCGTAAATAACAGGCATTGCGTTTCCCTGCGTTTTTGCTACCTTGGGACAAAGAGGTATGGCTGCGACATGAAATTCTGGGATATTTCCGATGCCTTCTGGGAGGCGGTGAAGCCGCTCATCCCTCAGCACGTCCGCGACAAGGAACGCAGCTATAAACGTCTCTCCGGCGGCGGCCGCAAGCCCTTGGATCCGCGGAAGGTTTTCACGGCCATACTCTACGTTCTGCGCACCGGCATTCAGTGGAAGTCCCTGCCCAAGGATTTCTACGGCAGCCCCAGTTCCATCCACGCCTACTTCAAGAAATGGGAATCCGAGGGCTTTTTCTGCGAACTCTGGAAAAAGGGCCTTGCGGAATTTGACGAGATGAAGGGCATCGCCTGGGAATGGACCCGCGACACGGCCAAGGCGGGCAAGGCCATGGGTGACACGCTGAGCAGGAAAGCCTCCGAACTCTCAAGAGAAGTCAGGGAATCCACGCTGACCTGGCGGCCCGTGATCCATCGGCGCTCCCGCGAATCCGGGAAAACACAGGACGAAACCGACGAGAGCAAATAAGGCTATTTACGGATAAGCCCCGCCCTTGCCTTTTTTTCCTTCGGGAAGCTATACTTCTGAGAGTATGTTGCGTCTTTTCTGACGTCCTTTTCTGTTCTGATACTCGAGGAGTCCTCATGAACGTTTCCCGCTGGGCCGTCCGTGCCCTCTGTGTCCTGACCCTTTCCTGCTCGCTGGCTCTCCCCGCAAAATCCTGGGCCGAAGGCTTTGCCCTCATGGAATCGAGCGCCCGCGGCATGTCTCTGGGCGGGGGCCTCGTGGCCCGCGGCGGAGACCCTTCATCCATCGCCTACAACCCTGCCGGCATCACCCTGCTTCCCGGTACGCAGTTCCAGGCCAACCTGGCCATTTCCCAGTTCTACTGGGGCATAGACACGCGCACTGCGAGCGGTCAGCAGAACAGCCACTGCTCCCATCAGACCTGGCCCATCCCCAGCATGTACCTCACGCACCAGCTCAACGACAAGTTCTGGCTCGGCATGGGCATGTACACCCGTTTCGGTCTGGGCGTGAAGTATCCCCACAACTGGCCCGGCGGGTATAACTTGCAGAGCGTGCAGCTCATCACCAGTTCCCTCATGCCCACCCTGGCCTACAAGATCAACGATGTCTTCTCCGTGGCCGTGGGTGCGGAAGTCATGGGCGCCACCATGCAGATGCGCCGCAATCTTAATATACCTGATATGGGCAGGTTTGGTGACGTGAACATCAACGGCCACGGTGCGGCCTTTGGCGGCAACATCTCGCTGCACGCCAAGCTCAACGATCAGTGGTCCTTCGGTCTGCTCTACCGCACGCCCATGAGCCTGAAGGTCGAAGGCAAGACCCGCTATGACAATCAAGTAGGACGAGTCATGCCGATTGGCGATGCAAGATTTCTTCAAAATTCGAAGCTGCGCGGAACCATGCACCTGCCCGACTCCATCTCCGCGGGCGTCAGCTACGCGCCTCTCAAGAACCTGAGCTTTGAAGCCGACGCCACCTATACGCTGTGGAGCCGCTTCAGCGACTTCAACATGTACATGAAAAGCCCGGTCAACGCCTGGAATCCCACCAAGAAGGACTGGAAGAACTCCTGGACGTTCAGCCTCTCCGCCGAATACAAGCCCGTGGACTGGATGGCCCTGCGCGCCGGCTTCATGTACGAGACCTCGCCCATGAATCCCGGAAACGCCGATTACATGGTTCCTTCCAACGGCCGCAACTACTACACCGCGGGCGTGGGCTTCTTCTACGGCAACTGGACCCTTGACCTCGCCTACATGTACATCCACAATCATGTGCTCGACTACACGAACTCGAGCAACAACGGGACTACAGGCGTCCTTCCAGGCAGAACGACGCATCCCCATGCCCATAACTTCGGCATAGGTATCGGCTACCGCTTCTAATCTCCCTCTCCTCCCCCATAAACGCCTGTCCGCCCGCTGTGGACAGGCGTTTTTTGGGTTAAACGAAAACCCCCAGCTAGTGGTCTGCCCCCTGTCAAGTAGACATCTAAAAAGCCCCTGTGGCATTGATTCTAAGCGGTCAGCTTTTCCCGATAC